>NZ_JBFARL010000027.1:0-62370 GCF_040674655.1 Actinomadura sp. NPDC049753
GGCGACGCGACCGTCGCCGCCGCGCGGCGACGCGACCGTCAGCTCCGCGACGGGTTCGGCCTGACGGTGACGTCCGAGACGATCGCGTCCCGCGGCGTCTCCAGCGCGGCGACCAGCACGCGCGCGACCGTGGCGGGGGCCGCGAAGTCGTCCTCGGCGTAGGGGTGGCCCTCCTGGGCGCGCACGCTGCGCTGCATCTCCGTGGCCGTCCGCCCCGGGTAGACGCTCGTGACGCGCAGGGCCGGCTCCTCGGCGCGCAGCGAGTCGGCCAGCGCCCGCAGGCCGAACTTGCTCGCCGCGTACGCCGACCACTCGGGGTTGGCGCGCAGCCCTGCTGTGGAGTTGACGAACACCACGTGGCCCTCGGCGGCGCGCAGCGCGGGCAGCAGCAGCCGCGTCAGCTCCGCGGCCGACACCAGGTTGACCGACAGGTGCTCCATCCACTCGTCGGCCTCGGTGGCGGCGACCGTGCCCAGATGCACCATGCCCGCCGCGTGGACGACGCCGTCCAGCCGGGCGGGGATCCCGGCCGCCGCGAGCCGTGCCTCGATGCGGCGCGGCTCGGTCAGGTCGAGCGGGATCGTGCCGATCGACGCCGCGCGCGGCGGCGAGGCGACCGCCCCCCGGTTGATGACCTGCGTGGCCGCGTGCGCGCCTCCGCGCAGCGCCGCGGCGAGCTTGTCCAGGCGCTCGGCGGAGCGGCCGGTGAGAAGGAGGTCGTGCCCGCGCTCGCGCAGCAGCTCAGCCACCGCCGTGCCGATGCCGCCGGTCGCGCCCGTGATCAGATACGTGCCCATGGCGTCCCATTCTCGTCGATCCCCTACCCCGGATGGACGCCCGGGACGGCGCGCTGGTTCGGCCCCGCCCCGGGGCGGCCCGCGCCTCAGTTCGGGCGCAGCACCCGCGCCGCGCCGGCGATCAGCGCCGTCACCAGCACCCATCCCGTCGCGACCAGCGCGTACGCCACCCAGCGGGACCAGTTCACCGCGTCGTAGGACAGCTGCTGCCCGAACGTGTCGAGCGGGATCAGCAGGTCCAAGGTGTAGATCAGCGCGTGGAAGGAGGGCAGCTCGTCCGCCGGCTTGACCGCGCGCGGATGCTCGATCGAGAACACCGTCGTCCCGACGGCCAGCAGAGCGGCGAACCACGCGGACGCCAGCCACGGCCGGTAGCCGAACCCGACCGTCCAGTCGAGCACGTGGTTCCACACCCGGGCGACAGGGTGCAGCCTGCGGCGCCGCGCCCGCAGCTTGGCGAGCTGCACCTTTCGGGCCAGGTCGTCGTGGCCGATGCTGTGGTACCAGCCGGCGAGCTGTTCGTACGGCTGGAGGTGGAACTCCGGATCCCGCGACACCCAGCTGAGCCGGTTCTTGAGCTCGGCGCCGCGCAGCGTCTGGTACGTCATGCCGTTCAGGTACAGCTCGTCCGGCCAGACGTCCGGATGGTCCATGATCAGGTCGATCCTGGAGTACGCCAGCTGCACCCGGCCCTTGATCCGCTCCGCGGTCCGCATCAGCAGCTCGTCGACCTGCATGTGGCTGGCGTGCAGCGCCATCCGCGCCGGGTCGGACGAGTCCAGGCGGCCCCGGGCGAACGACAGCGTGCCGTTGACGCGGGCGCTGCGCAGGCGGACGGTGCCGACCGCGCTGAACCCGTTGCTCAGCTCCGCGGCATCCTCGACGACCATGTTCTGCGCGTCCAGGGCGATGCGCCCCGGATTGGCGAGCGTGGTGCGCTCCATGAACAGCCCGCCGTTCATCCGCGCTCCCACGAACCGCACACCGCCGGTGATCTCGGCGTCCCGGATGAACGCCCCGGCGTCCACGACGAGCGCGCCGCCGGAGACCGCCCACTTCTCCGGCGACGACGCGGTGACCCGCGTCCCGTTCATCCGCAGGCCGCCGAGGATCTGCGCCCGCGGCAGCCGGACCTCCCCCTCGATCTCGGAGCCGGACAGGCTGAGGAAGCCGTCCACGCGCAGGCCGCCGCCGTCGAAGCCGGGCATCCGGCAGCCGGAGAACCGGAGCTGGCGCGTCTCGGCGTTGGCGAACACCGGCTCCTCGACGAGCCGGCAGTCCTCCAGGAGCAGCTCGGCCTCGACGCGACCGCCCGCGACGTCCAGCCGCCCGGTGACGTAGGCGCCGCGGAGCCGGACGGCCGCGACCGCGCCGGGACGCGGCTCGCACTCGCCGAGCAGCAGCCGGGTGATGATCTCGGCGCGGACGATGCGGTCGGGCAGGGGGCCGGCCGGGCGGTCGTCGCCGAGGACGACGGCCGAACCGGTGGGGAACGCCGTCCAGAGGCGCCGTTCCGCGTTGGTCAGTCCAGGGGGCTGGGGCACGGGACCCCTTTCTACGCGGAGGTCCCCTCCGCGATCAACATCGCGGAGGGGACCCCCATGAACGGCCGGCCGGCGGTCAGAAGAAGCCCCGGCGGCGCCCGGCCTCCTGGAGGAAGCCGTCGAGCTGCTGCTCCCAGTTGGTGTGCTCGACGGTCGCGTAGTCGACCGTGAACCGGCTGAACGCGTCATGGCCCTCGGTGAACACGCCGCCGCGCTTGTCGAGCTCCAGCACGACCTCCATCGACTGCGGGTACGACACGAACGTCACTTCGAGCTGCTTGATGCCGCGCGCGTACTGCCCCGGCGGGTAGAACTCGATCTCCTGGTAGAAGGGCAGCTCCTGGTGGACGCCCCAGATGCGGCCCTTCTCGCAGTCGGCGTTGCGGAACTGGAAGCCGAGATTGGAGAACGCCACGAGGATGCGCTCCTGCGCGGGCAGCGGGTGGACGGCGATGGGGTCGAGGTCGCCCGGATCGACCGCGCCCGCGACCTCCAGCTCCGTCGCGATCCCGACCGTCGTGCCGTGCAGCGGCCGCCCGTACATGTGGGTGAGCGGCGCCTCCCACGGGATCGGGAACTGGAACGGGATGCTGTGCCGCGCGCCCTCCTGCAGGCTGAACCCGCCCGCGACCGGCATCTTGGCGTACTCCAGGTTGGAGGTGTACTCGTTGTCGCCCGACTCGACCTCGACCTTGGTGCGCAGGGCGAGGTTCACCGCCTTGATGTCGGAGTTGAACTGGCCGCCGATGATGGCGATCTCGCCCGTGACGACCCCGCCGGGCATCGTGTTCGGGTCGTGCAGAACCGTCTCGATCGACGGGCCGCCGATGCCCATCGCCTGACGCAGCTTCTTGAAGACCAAGGTCCGTCCTCCCGTGTTCGAGCGACTCCCCGCGCTCTCGTCCCATAGACGCTGTTACGGGAGAGTACGTTCCGGGAACTCGGCTGACCTGCGACGGCGGTGGCCGTTCCTGGCCGTCCGTGCCGCTCTCCGGCGCCTCCCGTCAGTGGCCGCCTCCGGCGAGGTTAAGCCCGACGACCCCGAGGACGATGAACGCGAGCGCGACGACGCGGGTCGCGGAGACCTCGTCGCCCATGAAGAGCATCCCGAGCACCGCCGTCCCGACGGCCCCGATGCCGACCCAGACGGCGTAGGCGGTGCCGACCTCCAGGTGCCTGAGGGCGACGGTGAGCAGGCCGAAGGACGCAACGGCGAACACGAGGAACCCCGCCGACTCCAGCGGCTGGGTGAAGCCCTTGCTGCCCTTCAGGCACAGGGCCATGGCGACCTCGAAGAGGCCGGCGACGATGACGAGGATCCAGGCCATGGTGGCACTCCCGGATGACGAGACGACTGCTGTCACGCGCCGTCTTCGCGTTCCGGGTACGGCGCACCTCGTCCGGGAGAAACGTACGCCCGTCCTGGGCGCGGCCCTCACTTCTACCAACGGCCCCAAACCCCGGGATGTTCCACCGCGCCCGTAGCGAGAAGCTCCCGCCTCGCCGGTCCCCGCGCCACTCGGCGCGGGGGCCGGTACACCTTCAGGGGCGGCCCAGGGCGCGGTACTCCCAGCCCGCGGCGCGCCAGCGGTCCGCGTCGAGCGCGTGGCGGCCGTCCACCACCCGTTTGTGCCGGACGATCCCGGCCAGCGCCTCCGGCTCGACCTCCCGGAAGTCCGACCACTCGGTCAGCAGGACGACCACGTCGGCGTCCCGCGCCACGTCGAACGCGCTCTCGCCGTAGGTCAGCTCCGGGAACGCCCGGCGGGCGTTGCCGAGGGCGACCGGGTCGTAGACACGGACGTCCCCGCCGAGGCCGTGGATGGTGCGCGCCACGTCCAGCGCGGGCGCGTCCCGGATGTCGTCGGAGTTGGGCTTGAACGCGGCGCCCCACGCGGCGACGCGCTTGCCGGCGAGGTCGCCGCCCAGCAGGTCCCGGACGAGGTCGACGGTGCGGGCCCTGCGGCGCCGGTTGATGTCGTCCACCTCGCGCAGGAACGACACGGCCTGGCCGACGCCGATCTCCTCGGCCCGGTGCGCGAACGCCCGGATGTCCTTCGGCAGGCAGCCGCCGCCGAACCCCAGGCCCGGCCGCAGGAACCTGCCGCCGATGCGGTCGTCCAGCGCCAGCGAGTCGGCGAGGTCCTTGACGTCGGCGCCGACCGCCTCGCAGACCTCGGCCATCGCGTTGATGTAGGAGATCTTGGTGGCGAGGAAGGAGTTCGCCGCGACCTTGACCAGCTCGGCGGTCGCGAGGTCCGTGCGGATCACCGGCGTGCCGAGGTCGAGGACGGGCCTGAACGCCGCCCGCAGCCGCTCGTGCGCCCAGTCGGACGCGACGCCGAACACCAGCCGGTCAGGGCGCAGCGTGTCGTCCACGGCGAAGCCCTCGCGGAGGAACTCGGGGTTCCAGGCCAGCTCGACGTCGGTGCCGGCGGGCGCCAGCCCCTGCACGAGGCCGGTGAGGCGCGCGGCCGTCCCGACCGGCACGGTGGACTTGCCGACGATCAGGGACCTGCGGCGCAGGTGCGGCGCCAGGGAGCTGACGGCGGCGTCGACGTAGGTCAGGTCGGCGGCGTCCGAGCCGGCCTGCTGGGGTGTTCCCACGCACACGAAGTGGACGTCCCCGAACTCCCCGGCCTCCGCGAAGGAGGTGGTGAACCGGAGCCGGCCCGAGTCGAGCGCCTTGGTGAGCAGCTCCGGCAGCCCCGGTTCGAAGATCGGGACCTCGCCCGACGCCAGCTGTTCGATCTTGTGCCGGTCGACGTCCACGCCGAGGACCTCGTACCCCAGCACGGCCATGCAGATCGCATGCGTGGCGCCGAGGTAGCCGGTCCCGATGACGGTCAGCCTCGGGGCGGCCTCCTCCTCCTGCCTCATTGCGCACCTCCTCGTGCACCGCGGGTGAATTCGCGCCCGCTTGATCTTGCCACCCCTCTCGCGCGGGGCGTAGGAGGGTGCGACTCAGGGGGCCTTGGTGACTTGGGTCACGCGACGGAGACCGGCGTGGTATCGATGTGGCCTGCCTCCCCGGAAACCGGATGATTGGGGTGGTTGTTAGGGGTTACCAGCGGGTAGCATGCTGTTGAGTTACTGACCAGTACGCAGCGGGGCCGCCGGTCGCCGCCGGAACCAGACGGAGTCTCGAATGGGGCACTACAAGAGCAACCTCCGGGACCTGGAGTTCAACCTCTTCGAGGTGTTCAGGCGCCAGGACCTCCTCGGCAGCGGCCCGTACGCCGAACTGGACGAGGACACCGTGCGCAGCATCCTCGACGAGGTGAACCGGCTGGCCGAGGGCCCGCTCGCCGCCTCCTTCGAGGACGCGGACCGCCACCCGCCCGTCTTCGACCCGGCCACCGGCACGGTCACGATGCCGGAGGGCTTCAAGAAGTCGTTCAAGGCGTGGATGGACTCCGAGTGGTACCGCCTCGACCTCGCCCCCGAGTTCGGCGGCAGCGGCGCCCCGCGTTCGCTGACCTGGGCCGTCGCCGAGCAGGTCCTGGGCGCCAACCCGGCCGTCTACATGTTCGCGTCCGGCCCGGGTTTCGCGCAGATCCTCTGGCACATCGGCACGCCCGAGCAGAAGAAGTTCGCCGAGCTGGCCCTTGAGCGCCAGTGGGGCGCGACGATGGTCCTGACCGAGCCGGACGCCGGCTCCGACGTCGGCGCCGGGCGCGCCAAGGCCGTCCAGCAGCCCGACGGCACCTGGCACATCGAGGGCGTCAAGCGCTTCATCACCTCGGCCGAGCACGACATGTCCGAGAACATCTTCCACCTGGTGCTGGCCCGCCCCGAGGGCGCCGGCCCCGGCACCAAGGGCCTGTCGATGTTCCTCGTCCCCAAGTACCTGGTGGACGTGGAGACCGGTGAGCTCGGCGAGCGCAACGGCGCCTACGTGACCAACGTCGAGAAGAAGATGGGCCTCAAGGTCTCCACGACCTGCGAGCTCACCCTCGGCGAGAAGCACCCGGCGATCGGCTACCTGGTCGGCGACGTCCACCAGGGCATCCGGCAGATGTTCCTCGTCATCGAGTACGCGCGGATGATGGTCGGCACCAAGGCCATCGCCACCCTGTCGACCGGCTACCTCAACGCGCTGGAGTACGCGAAGGAGCGCGTCCAGGGTGCGGACATGACGCAGATGACGGACAAGACGGCTCCGCGGGTGACGATCACCCACCACCCGGACGTCCGGCGCAGCCTCATGACGCAGAAGGCCTACGCCGAGGGCATGCGCGCGCTCGTGCTGCTCACCGCGTCCTACCAGGACGCCGTGCAGCTCGCCGAGTTCGAGGGCCGCAGGGACGAGACCGCCGAGAAGGTCAACGACCTGCTGCTGCCGATCGTGAAGGGCTTCGGCTCCGAGCGGGCCTACGCGCTGCTCGGCGCCGAGTCGCTGCAGACGCTCGGCGGCTCCGGCTTCCTGCAGGAGTACCCGATCGAGCAGTACATCCGCGACTCCAAGATCGACACCCTGTACGAGGGCACCACCGCCATCCAGGGCCAGGACCTGTTCTTCCGCAAGATCCTGCGGGACAACGGCGAGGCGCTGAAGGTGCTCGCCGGGGAGATCCGGGCGTTCGCCGACTCCGAGGCCGGCAACGGCCGGCTCAAGAACGAGCGCGCCCTGCTCGGCCGGGCCCTCGACGACGTCCAGGGCATCCTCGACCCGATGGTCGGGTGGGCGCTCGGCTCGATGGAGAACCCGAAGGAGCTCTACAAGGTCGGGCTCAACTCCTCGCGCCTGCTGCTCGCCCTCGGCGACCTGATCGTCGGCTGGCTCCTGTGCCGCCAGGCCGAGGTCGCGCTCAACGCCCTCGGCGGCGGCGACGTGTCCGACTCCGACAAGGCGTTCTACACCGGCAAGGTCGCGGCCGCGCAGTTCTTCTGCCAGACCGTCCTGCCCCGCCTGGCCTCCGACCGCGCCATCACCGAGTCCACCACCCTGGACGTGATGGACCTCCCCGAAGAGTCCTTCTAGCCCGCCGCACTGTGGCCCTGCCCCTCCGGGCAGGGCCACAGTGCTGTCAGGCGAGCGGACCGACGGCTAGCTCAGATGCCGGATGAAGAACGCCGCCGCGGCGTCCCCGGCGAACTGCGGGACACCGGTGTGCCCGCCCATGTTGGCGTGCAGCGTCTTCTCCTTGGAGCCGAAGGCGTCGAACAGCTCCAGGGCCGCCTGCCGGTCGTTCCCTTCGTCGTCCCACTGCAGCAGGACGTGCAGCGGAATGGTGACCTGCCGGGCCTCCTCGAACAGGACACGAGGCACGAAGCTCCCGGCGAACAGAACGGCGGCCGCCACGCGCGGCTCGACCGCCGCCAGCCGGACCCCGATGGCGGTCACTCCCCCCGAGAACCCGACCGGGCCGCCGATCTCGGGCAGCGCGAGGAGGGCGTCCAGCGTGGCCTGCCACTCCGGGACGGCCTTGTCGACCAGCGGGAGGACGAGCCGGTCCACGATCTCGTCATCGACCGGCCCACCGGCCCTCACCGCCGCCTGAAGGTCGGCACGGGCCTGCTCGGCGGCGGCCGAGCGGGGCCGCTCACCGCTTCCGGGCAGCTCGATGGTGGCCGCGGCGAAGCCGTCCTTCGCCGAGTGCCGGGCTCGGGCCGTCAGCCGGGGACGCATCTTGTCCAACCCACCGGGGTGACCCATCAGGATCAGCGGGACCGGCGCGGACGCGGGCGGCGTCCACAGGATGCCGGGAACCTCGCCAAGGGTGAATTCGCGTTCGAGAACGCCGTCGTCGAGGCGCCGCTCGGAGATGAAATGCAAGGTCGTGCCTTTCGGGAGTGCTCATGAACGGCGCTCCCGGACGACCTACCGCCCGACCGTGACCCCAGAGGGGAGCACCCATGTCGATACTAGGTTCACGGGTACCACCTCCTCGCTCTCTGGCACGGCCTCCAGAAAAGTAGCAGCGGTCATCGCGCCCCGCCAACGGCTTTTCCGGAGCCCGGCGGCCGCAGAGCCGAGTCGGTCGCGAGGCCATCAAGGAGAGCAGTCGGTCTCAGGACTGCCAGGCCGCCATGAGTACGTAGCCCGACTCGGTCTGCGATCACGACGCGCGCAGAACGACCGAGATCCCGTCCGATCAAGACGATCGGACGGGATCTCGCCAAGCAACCTCAGACCATCTCAGGAACGGCTCCGTTGGATGCGACCGGACTTGGTTGAACCGGATCAGCCCAGCTTGACGACGGGGCTCCACACGGTGTCGTGGATATATCCCTCTGAGGCGACGCCGACCTGGTACTTGCCCTTGGCGGTGTAGCCGTTGCCGATCGCGTAGCCGCCCATCTCGCAGGGGATGTTGCGGAGGACGTCACTACCGGGCTTGTAGAGAACCGCCTGCAGCTTGCAGTTCCGGCTGGAGTGGCCCTTGTAGATGTTGACGCTGGCGTACGCCTTGTTGCCCTTTTTCGCCATGCAGGCGCTCAGGTGGATGTGAGTGACGCTGTCCTTGTACTCCCTGCAACCGGCGGGCACTGAGGTGACGGCCGCAGAGTCGGCGGACTCGGCGTTCGCGACGGGCGCGAGGGCGGTACCGGCCGCGAGCCGGGCCGCTCACTACCGATCTCGGCCTGGACCGGGCCGCTGAGCGGCTCGGCGTCATCGAGACCTGTGAACGTGACATTCGCCGGTGGTTTTGGCGCGCTGGCGTGCTGTGAGCACGCTGCCATTACCAATGTCGAGGCTGCGGCGACCGATGCCATCAGGTGACGGCGCCATGGGTGCTCCATGTGAAGAGGAGTCACCACGCCACCCACGAGAAGCCGATGCCGTCGGGATATCCCCTGTCGACCTTCCACAAGGGCCTATAAGTGTCGCCGTGTGGTTTCTTGTTTCACGAGTCTTTGCTGCACCATGTAAATTCCGTATCCACTGTTCGAGGTCTTATTTGACGCGATTGTCGGGTGATTTAGAGGTTGCCCCTCGGTGCGCCTGAAGTAGATTTCTTCACCTCCAAATGGCGGCCCCAGCTCGGCTCCCATAAGGCCCGGCGCGTCGTGTCCACTGAGGCGATCTAGCGATTCACCGGGCGTAGCGGTGTTCGAAATGGGTGAGGACGAATGCGGCTTGTTGATGTCGCCGATTCGACTGGGGCTGGCGGTGATGTGCTGCAGGATGCGCCAGCGTGGGGTGAGCAGGGCGAAGCCGCGTTCGGTCAGGGCAGAACGGGGTCCCGGCGGAGAGGTTTCGAGCCTTTCCACCGGGACACCGCGAACGCCGGGGAGACTGAGCCTGTCTCTCCCCCGCGCGGATCGTGCGGGTCATGCGAAACCGCACGAGCTGTGCCGACCGGCTTGGATCACCCGCAGCCGACCGGCCTTCTCGGGCGCTTGAGCATCCCGCGTAAGGTTCGGCCCGTGACGATCTCCGCCTCGGGCTTCTTCCGGAGCAGGGACGCCACGGCCGCGATCACGCTGATCCATGACATCCCGATGATCTGCCATGCCGTCGGGATCTTCTGCTCCATGATCAGATCGACCAGCAGCCCCAGCAGCGGAATGACGCTCCACAAGATCGTGTAGATGGCGTCTCCGAGGGCCTTCCTCGCCCGGGTGTGCAGGTACCTGGGTACGACGACGGTCATCAGCGCCGTGCAGAGCAGCGCCAAGAGGACCTCCCAGGACCAGCCGACCGACGCGTCCTCGCCCGCCAGCAACGCCCACACGCCGAGACCCACCACGCCCAGGCCCGTGCCCAGGGCCTGGAACTGGTCGGCCTCCGCGCCGCCCCGCTCGACGAAACCTCGGGACAGCGCCATGTAGACGATGCCGGAGAGAGCCGATCCGATGGACCAGAGGACTCCCCACGGGCTCGCCGTGATGTGCCACGCCTCGATGGAGACGGCGAGGCCCAGCACGATGAGCAGCGGCACCAGCATCGCCGCGAACCGCTGCCCCGTCTTCCAGACCCCTGACGAGTAGGTCATGGTCGAGACGGCGAACGTGATCGCGTTGATGGTGGCGAGGGCCGTCCCCGGCGACGTCATCGCCATCACGATCATTCCCCGGCCCGCGATGTTGCAGCCGGCGAAGATGATGACGGCCGTCACGGTCTTCCAGGTGAACCGGAGCCGGACAGGCCGCGGCTTCCCGCGGTGGAAAGGATCCGGTACCTGGATCCTGTACGCCACCAGCAGTGCTGCCAGCACGGTGCCGTAATCGGCCCACGTGATGACCAGCATGACCACCGTGAGAGCGATGGTCGCCTTCACGGCCCGCCGGGTGTACGGGAGCCGCTGGGACCACCGCGACATCATGCGGCCGATCAGCCCCAGTATCTGGAGCCTGTACGCCACCAGCAGCATGACCATCGCGCCGATGCCGTACTCGGCCGTCGCGACGACCAGGGCCGACAACGTGATGCCTTCGAGCAGGTAGTTCTTGAAGATCGATCGCCCGAACAGCTTCGAGGAACCCTCGACGAGGGTGAGACCCGCGCCCAAGGCTATATTGTCCGGCCTTGCGGCCGGCATTGTCTTCATTGTTCTGATCCCCTCGGACAGGCGCGCAAGAGGATCAGCTGTGAGCCGGTCCCCTGGAGATCGCGCCGATGGATACGACGAGACTCCGCAGAACCGGAAATTTTTCTGGTTTGTGAAGTTCGAGAAGATCATAGGCTCGACTCGCGACGAATGGGGGCGTTTCTGGCCCGCCCTGGCCGTCGGGGTGCCCGACCGGCGGCCCCACGATGCAGTGCGCCACGACCGACAGCTCACGTCTCCCGCGCGGCAACCCCAGGCCCCGCGGTCCTCGCAGCGCGCACCAGGCGTGCCATCGTCTGCTGGACTTGGCCGGATGTCAGCTCACAAGCCCACTGGGACCACCAGCGGCTCCGGCTTCGCGCCAGGCACGACCCGCGAGACGACCGCCGCCTCGCCGAACATGGTGGCGCTCCGGGACAGCGAAGAGCCCAGCGGCCCCATGCTTCTCATGAGCCGCAACGAGTACACCTCACGGAGAAACCCAAGTAACTCCGAGTGCCTTATGATCTAACGATGTACTCAGTGTAAGAGTTGCTCAGGAAATTGGCGCAGGAGGGATAGAGTCGAGTCGACTGGATTGAGGAAGGCATCCCAAAGATTTCCAGTGCTTCCTGAGAATCCGCAAAGGCATCTAGTTCGCGATGCCGTGCCCCTCGATGGGCGGAGGGTCTTGGCGGATCAACGCCCTGAGGGCAGTCTCAGGCTTTGAGAGTCGATCTTCCAGCGCGCGGGGCTGTTGATATTGATCACGATGTCGACGTTGTCCGGGACGGACGAGGCGAGTTCTCTCGCGGGGAGGGCCCGCCATGATCCTCCCTCGAGCAGCGGTTCTTTTGGCAACTGCGCTCGGGAGGTGAAAGTGAAGACGCCCTCGATGCCGTCGATCTCATGAACCCAGACGGAGCCGCTGTCTCCTTCGGGACCGGCCGCGACCAGTACCTCCGAGGATCGCAACTGGGCAAGTGCTTGACTGTCGTCTCCGTACCCGGCTACGACCAGTTGGATCGCAGCGTCCAGCGGGTCGGTCGGCTCGGGAAAGCCGAGCACCTCAGGCGAAGGCCGGTAATCAGGGTTCTTCTTGAATGAGTTCGTTATTTTCCCGTCTTCGTCGATGCTCCATGCTCCGACGATGCCGTATGCGGGGACGTCGTCATCGGAGTCGAAGAAGGCTTCTGTCCGGGCGGGCCGGGCTGGTCGTCGGTCTCCACCTTGGTATCGGTCCTGGTGGGATGCTCGACGCCCACGCTTCAGCCCTTCCGCAGATGAACCCGACCACGGTCAATGCATCGCTCGTACTGCCGGATGTTTCCGATGGCGTGCGGGGCTGACGTCCGGTCACATCGACTGCCCATTGAAGCGTGATTGCTGGAGATTGGCACGCTTGCTGATCACAGAGGTGAATGTCTCCTTCGAAAGTGCGGCGGGCTCGTCGGCGGTCCGTGGGTTCGGCGGCGCTGTTGTTTGGCCGCCGTCGAAGGGCGGGAGCGTGGGGCGGTAACTCTGGGGACTTGCAGGTTCGGCTGCAGGAGTGCGGTCGGCGGGGGCTGCGGGGTTGCCGGGGTTATGGCGGGGGGTGGCGCGGTTGACTACTGTTGCCCGCGTCCCTCGCCCGTTCCCTCCTCTCGTCCGGATGAATGATGCGTGCGCTGCCCCTCGCCGTCTCTTCCATCGGCCTGCTGCTCGTGGCCGGATGCGCCGATGCCGACCGGGCCGAGAAGGTCGCTCCGCCGACGGTTCGCGCGGGGGCCGCTCTTCCCACCGTGCAGCCCGCGGGCGCGTACGCCAAGGAGGGGTGGTTCGGGGGCGCGGACGGTTTGCACGCGCGCGTGGCCATCAGGGGCGTCGAGCGGCAGGCCGCCAAGTCGGTGCTGCGCTACAGCGTGACGTCGCTGGACTCGTCGGTGAAGTCGGTCCCGTTCGAGATCGCGCTGCTCGACACGGCCGGGCGCAAGCTCTACAAGCCCACCGGGACCACCAGCGGCTCCGGCTTCGCGCCTGGCACGACCCGCGAGATGGCCGCCGACTATCCGCCGATCCCGGCGACCGTCCAGAAGGTCACCGCGATCACGCCGGGGACGGCCGGGGAGTTCACCGGGATTCCGGTGGCCGCCGCGTCGGCCACGCCGTCCGCTACCGCCACGCCGACCGCGCCTGGGACGCCGTCTTTCTCGTCCGCGCCGTCTTCTCCGTCGGCGTCGTCTTCTCCGTCGGTCGGGGCTGAGCCGCAGGTCGGGGCTGAGCCGTTCATGGCGGGTGCGCCGTCTCCGATCACGACCTCTCCGTCGGCCTCCTCCTCCCCGCCCAGCAGCACGCCTGGCGGGAACCCCGTCGAGCTGTACGACATCGTCGAGGCGGATGGTCGGACCGTCTCGTCCAGCGGATCGAGCGTCACGGTGGGCCTGCGTAGCGATGCCCTGTTCGAGGCAGGTTCGGCCAAACTGACGAGCGGGGCCAAGGCCGCGCTGGACGGGGTCGCGCAACAGGTGAAGGGGCAGGCGGCCGGCGCGCTGACGCTCGTGGCGCATGCCAATGACGCCAAGGTGTCCGGGGACCGGGCCCAGGCCCTTCTGAAGGAGATGAAGACCAGGCTCGGCACTGGTTTCACCTACACCGCGAACGGGCGGCAGGAGGGTGACGGGGTCGACGTCACTTACCAGCTCAAGTCGTCGGCACCTGGTTCTGGCTCACCGGCCGCCTTCCGTGCACAGGACGGGCAGAAGATGGCGTCCCGCACGGCTCCCTTTGGAGCCGCCAAGAGGCGCCTTGAGGTCAAACCCTTCTACCGGGACGGCGCCTACATCGTCGCCGTGTTCGACATCGTGAATGAGGGCCCTGGCACTACGCCGCCGGACGCGTCCTACCCGAACCCGAGTTATCCGGGCGGAGTGTTCGGAGCGTTCTCGATCCAGGTGCCGGGCAAGAAGGACGTCTACCGCGCCGTTCGGGTCGGTCCTTCCACGCCAGGGCGTCCCACCAACTACGTCGACGCTGGACGGGTCGTGTTCCGCACTGCGGTCAACGAGCCCGTCCGGGGCTTCGTCTACCTTCCCGCTCCGCCCGGCAACGTCACGTCCGTGACTTTCGACGCCGGGCCCTTCGGCAAGGTCGAGAAGGTTCCCGTCTCCTGAGTGTGGGGGCCGGCTCTAGGCCGACCCCCACGGAACCGTCAGCGGCTCCAGGCGAGCATGCGGATCGGGTCTTCGAGCATGTCCCCGACGTCGCGCAGGACGCGGGAGCCCAGTTCGCCGTCCACGATGCGGTGGTCGAACGAGAGCGCCAGCGTGGTCACCTTGCGGATCGCCAGTTCGCCCTCGTGCACCCACGGCATGTCCCGGACCTGGCCGAACGCCAGGATCGCGGCCTCGCCCGGGGTGAGGATCGGGGTTCCGGCGTCCACCCCGAACACGCCCACGTTCGTGATCGTGATCGTCCCGTCGGACAGGTCGGCGGGGGACGCCTTGCCCGCGCGGGCCTTCGCCGCCAGCTCGTTCAGAGCCCGCGCGAGGCCCGGCAGGTCGAGCTCGTGCGCGTCCTTCACCTTGGGGACGATGAGGCCGCGCTCGGTGGCCGCCGCGATCCCCAGGTTCACGTAGCGCTTGACGACGATCTCCGCGCCGTCCGGGCCGTCCGCCCACGTGGAGTTCACCATCGGGTTGCGCGCCACGGCCGTGAGCAGCGCGCGCGCCACCAGCAGCAGCGGCGACACCTTCACGTCCGCGAACTCGGGCAGCTCGCGGAGCCGCTTGACGGTCTCCATCGTCCGCGTCACGTCCACCTGGAGGAACTCGGTGACGTGCGGGGCGGTGAACGCCGAACCGGACATCGCCGCCGCGGTCGCCTTGCGGACGCCCTTGACGGGGATCCGCTCCTCGCGCGGGCCCGCCTGGACGGGCGCGGCGGGAGCCTCGGCCCCGGACCGCGCGGCGAGGACGTCCTCGCGCGTGATCGATCCCTGCGGGCCCGACCCCGTGATGGACGTGAGGTCCACCCCGAGATCCCTGGCCATCTTGCGTACGGGCGGCTTGGCCAGCGGCAGCCCGTCCCCCGAAGGGCTCGGACGAGGCGCCGGCGGCGCTTGCGGGGCGGGCGCGGGCGCCGGGGCGGCCGGAGCCGCGGACGCCGCGCCGTTGGCGGACCTGCGGGGACGGCGCCTGGTCGTCCCCTCCTTGACGCCGTAGCCGACGAGGACGGGCGTGCGCTTCGGCGACTCCTGCGGCGACACCATGCCGGGCTCGTTGACGGTCGGGACGCCCTCCTCGCGGAGCGCGGCCGCCTGCGCCGGGGGCTCGGACACCGGCGTCGCCACGCCGCCCTCGCCGCCGGGGTCCACCGCGATGATCGGGACCCCGACGTCCACGGTCTGCCCCTCGGTGACCAGCAGCTCGGTCACCACGCCCTCGAACGGGCAGGGCAGCTCCACGATCGCCTTCGCCGTCTCGATCTCGACGATGGTCTGGTTCACCTCGACGGTGTCGCCGGGCTGGACGTGCCACTTGACGATCTCGGCCTCGGTCAGGCCCTCGCCCACGTCGGGCAGTTTGAACAGTTTGGGCTGGCTCACCGGCGTCACCACGCGAAGGTCCGGTCGACCGCGTCCAGGATGCGGTCGAGGTCGGGCAGGTAATGGTCCTCGATGCGGGACGGCGGGTACGGGGTGGAGAACCCGCCGACGCGCAGCACCGGCGACTCCAGCCGGTAGAAGCACTTCTCGGTGATCCGGGCGGCCAGCTCGGCGCCGTACCCGTTGAACACCGGGGCCTCGTGGACGACGACGCAGCGTCCCGTCCGGTTCACCGAGTCGGTCACCGTGCCGATGTCGAGCGGGTTCAGCGAGCGCAGGTCGATGACCTCCAGCTCCCGCCCCTCCTCGGCGGCGGCCCCGGCCGCCTCCAGGCACGTCTTCACCGCCGGCCCGTAGGCGAGCAGCGTCGCGTGCTCGCCCGGCCGCACGACCGCGGCCCGGTGCAGCGGCGTCCAGTCGGCCGGGTCGGAGTCGGTGTCGACCTCCGCCTTGTCCCAGTAGCGGCGCTTCGGCTCGAAGAAGACCACCGGGTCGGGGGACGCGATCGACTGCTGGATCATCGAGTAGGCGTCCAGCGGGTTCGAGCACGCCACCACGCGCAGCCCGGCGGTGTGCGTGAAGTACGCCTCGGGCGACTCGGAGTGGTGCTCGACCGCGCCGATGCCGCCGCCGCACGGGATCCGGACGACGACCGGCAGCTCCAGCGCGCCGAGCGAGCGCATCCGCATCTTCGCCAGCTGCGTGATGATCTGGTCGGCGGCGGGGAACACGAACCCGTCGAACTGGATCTCCACCACGGGCCGGTAGCCGCGCAGCGCCAGCCCGATCGCCGTCCCGACGATGCCGGACTCGGCGAGCGGGGTGTCGATGACCCGCTCCTCGCCGAAGTCCTTCTGCAGGCCGTCGGTGATGCGGAAGACGCCGCCGAGCTTGCCGACGTCCTCGCCCATGACCAGGACCTTGGGGTCGTTCTCCATGGCTTTGCGCAGGCCCACATTGAGGGCCTTGCCGAGGGTCAGGGTGCTCACTTCGCCTCCTCCTCGAACGACGCCAGGTAGGCGGCGAACTGCTCCTGCTCCTCGGTCATCAGCGGATGCTCTTCCCCATACACGTGGTCGAACATCGACAGGGGCTCGGGGTCGGGAAGCGCCAGGCACGCCTCACGCAGCTCCCTGGTGATCTGCTTGGCCTCGTCCTCCACCTTCTGGAAGAACCCCGCGTCGGCCATGTCGCCGCGCACCAGGTACGCCTTGACGCGCTCGATCGGGTCCTTGAGCTTCCATGCCTCTTCCTCGGTCTTCAGCCGGTAGCGCGTGGGGTCGTCGGTCGTGGTGTGGGCGCCCATCCGGTAGGTGTACGCCTCGACGAGCGTGGGGCCCTGGCCTGTCCTGGCGTTCTCCAAGGCCTTCTTGGTGACGGCCAGACAGGCGAACACGTCGTTGCCGTCCACGCGGATGCCCGGGAAGCCGAAACCCTGCGCGCGCTTGTAGAGAGGGATCCTGGACTGCCGTTCGAGGGGCTCGGAGATGGCCCACTGGTTGTTCTGGCAGAAGAACACGATCGGCGCGTTGAAGACCGAGGCGAAAACGAAGGATTCGTTCACGTCGCCCTGGGACGTCGCTCCGTCCCCGAAGTAGGCGATCGTGGCGCCGGCGGACGGGGTGCCGAGCACGCCGTCCCTCTGGACGCCCATCGCGTATCCGGTCGCGTGCAGCGTCTGGCTGCCGATCACGACGGTGTACAGGTGGAAGCCGTGCTCCTTCGGGTCCCACCCGCCGTGGTTGATGCCCCGGAACATGCCGAGCAGCTTCAGCGGCTCCACGTCCCGGCACCAGGCGACGCCGTGCTCCCGGTACGTCGGGAACACCATGTCGTTGGCGGACGCCGCCCGCCCGGACCCGATCTGCGCCGCCTCCTGCCCGAGCAGCGACGCCCAGAGGCCGAGCTCGCCCTGCCGGGTGAGGGCCACGGCCTCCTGGTCGATCCGCCGCACGATCACCAGGTCGCGGTACAGGCCGCGCACGTCCTCGGCGCCGAGGTCGAGCGGGTAGTCCGGGTGCTCGATCCGCTCGCCCTCGGGGGTGAGCAGCTGGACGAGTTCGGGCTCGGCGGCCTTCGGGGTGTCGGGCGCGCCGCGCACGGAGTCGATCGTCATCGATGACACTCCTCGTTCGGGGCCGTCGCGCGGGGTCGCCGCGCGGTCGGCCGATGTCGACGGCCCGCCCCCGGTAAGGGACAAAAGCCGCAACGCCATCGTGGCAGACATCACACCCTGCGATGCAAGCCCCCGCCACCGCGATGCGACTCCCGCCACCGGAGGTCCTACCCCCGGCCCCTACCCCGCGATCCGGACGTGACGCACGTTATGCCCCTATGCCCCTATGCCCTGGACGCCTGCCCCGCTACTCCCGGGAGAGCGCCCTCGTGGCGCCGGCCGCGACCGTCAGGCCGAGGAGCAGGCCCGCCGCGACGATGAAGTTGGCGATCCACTGGTAGACGCCCTTGGGCGCGAACTCCATCTCCTGGCCGAGGCTGCCGATCGGCAGGAGGAGGTCGAGTGTGTAGAAGAACGCGTTGAAGTGCGGCTTGTGGCCGTCGTCCAGGACGTCCGGCCGGTGGATCGAGAAGACGATCGTCCCGAAGGCGAGCAGGCCGACCAGCCAGCTCGCGGCGCGGAACGGGCGGTAGCCGTAGCCGACCAGCACGTCCTGGAACCAGCCGACGATCTTGCGGGGGAGGCCCTGCGTCCGGCGCCGGTCCCGGGCCTTGGCGAGCAGGACGGAGCGGCCGTCGGCGTCCAGGCCGAGGGAGCGGTAGGTCTGCGCGAGCCGCTCGTAGGGCTGCGGGGCGTAGCCGTCGGTGTCGCGGCGCAGCCACGCCAGCCGCTCGCGGGCGGTGAGCGGCGGTTCGAGGGTCTCGTACTGGAGGCCGTCGAGCTGGAGGCGCTCCGGCCAGGACGCGGCGTCGTCGCGCAGCAGGTTGATGCGCGCGTAGGACAGGTCCGCGGTCCCCTTGATCGGCTCGGCGGTGCGCATCAGCAGTTCCTCGGCCTGGAGGCGCTGCAGGCCGAGCGCGGTCCCCTCGTCGTGGAACAGGCGCGCGTCGCGCAGGCTGAGCTGCCCGGTGACGCGGGCCCCGGAGAAGCTGACGGCGCCGACGGCGGTGAACCCGTCCGAGCAGTAGACGTCGGTCTCGACGGCCAGGTCGTCGGCGTTCAGGGCGGTCCGCTTGGGGGCGGCCAGACGGGCGCCGACGAACGACAGGTAGCCGCCGACGCGGGCGCCGCGCAGCCGGACCTCGCCCTCGGCGCTGAACCCGCCGTCGCAGAACACGTTCGCGGCCACGTCCAGGCGGCTGGCGTACAGGGCCGCGCCGGACGGGTTGTGCAGCCGCGCGCCCCGGAAGATCAGCTGGCCGCCGACGCGGGCCCCCGGCAGGCGGACCTCGCCGTTGGCGGCGAACCCCTGGTCGCAGTAGACGTTCGCCTCGACCGAGAGGCGGTCGGCGAGCATCGCGTCCCCGCCCGGGTTGGACAGGTGCACGCCCGACAGGTTGAGGATGCCGGTGATGTTCGCCCCGTCCAGCCACAGGCCGCCGTTGATGCGGCTGCCCTCCAGCCACAGGTGGCCGTCCACCCGCGTGCCGGAGGCGATCAGGCCGGGCAGCCGGCAGCGCATCAGGTGGACGCTGTTCATGCTCGCCCAGTACAGGTGCGGCGCCTCGTCGAAGTCGCAGCCGGTGAGCGCCAGCGGGACCTGGACCTCCGCGTGCCCGAGGTTCAGCGCGCCGGTGATGCGGGCGCCGCCGAGCCGCACGGCGGCGACCTGGCCGGGTTCGGGCTCCACCGCGCCCACGAGCAGCGCGACGAGGACCTCCGCCCTGACCATCCGGTCACGTCCCCACCGGTCGGAGCGCGTGATGTCGTCCATCGCCTGGTCGCCGACCGACAGGTCGACGGATTCCCCCTTGGGGAACGCCTTCCAGAGGCGGCGCTCCACGGGGGTGAGGTCCTCGATGTTCATCGGCTGGCTCCGGGGGTGCTGATGGCTCGTGATGGGCCATGGTGCCGTACGCTTCAGGATCGTAAGCAAAAGCGCAGATCAGTGAGGGGGCGACCGTGGCGCGTGTCGTCGTGGACGTCATGCTCAAGCCGGAGATCCTCGACCCGCAGGGGCAGGCGATCGCCCGCAAGCTGCCGCAGATGGGGTTCGACGGGGTCGTGGCCGTCCGGCAGGGCAAGCGGTTCGAGGTGGAGCTGGAGGGGGACGCCGACGAGGCGGCCCTGGAGAAGGTCGCCAAGATCGCCGAGACGCTGCTGGCGAACCCGGTCATCGAGAACTACGAGGTTCACGTTCTGTAACCGCCCGGGCGCGCGGCCGGGACCGGCCCGCCGCCCGGACCGGCGGTAGAACACCGCTCGGTTTCCGGTCGCGACATGGCCCGTTCCAATCCGCGGGCCCGCGACTGTGGCGATTACGGAAGTTTCCTCCGGGGAAGTGTTAGCTGCGTTGAGTCGTCGAGCACGCTCCGGGACCGGGGGCACGGTCGGGACGCCCGGAGCATGACACGAGGTGTCCGGGTGGATATGAGGTTCTCGCTCGCGCTGCCGCGCGACGCGCTGAGCATCCCGGTGGTCCGGCGGGTGACGGGCGACGCCCTGCGCGGGCTCGGCGTCGCCGAGGACTGCGTCGACGACCTGCTGGTCGCGATCTCCGAGGCGTGCACGAACGTCATCGAGCACGCCCGCGCGAACGGCGACTACGAGGTGACGGGGCACGTGGACGACGGCGGCACCTGCCGGCTCAAGATCATGGACTGGGGACGCGGGCTGCGGTCCGCCCCGCCCGAGCCCGGGCCGCTGAGCGAGTCGGGGCGCGGGATCGGGCTCATGCGCGCGCTGGTGGACGACCTGAACATCGACTCCGCACCCGACCGCGGCACCGTCGTTCACCTGCGAAAGCGGCTGACCTGGAGGGACGGGGCGCTGGTCCGGCGCCTCGACCGCAGCCTCATTCCCAACGCCGGGTAGATTGGGACCTGCGCGCGGGGGAATGCGACGCGCATCGGGGTTGATCGGCGGAGGAGATCCCGATCGTCTCGGCCGCACCTCATTTCGGAGGAACAGAACAGATGGACGCTGCCCGGGTTGGGATCATCACCTTCCCAGGTTCCCTTGACGACAAGGACGCCGCACGCGCGGTGCGGCTGGCCGGCGCGGAGCCGGTCGCCCTCTGGCACGGCGACCACGACCTGCGGGGGGTCGACGCCGTCGTCCTGCCCGGCGGGTTCTCCTACGGGGACTACCTGAGGGCCGGGGCGATCGCCCGGTTCGCGCCGCTGATGTCCGAGGTCGTGGCCGCCGCCGGCGACGGCCTGCCGGTCCTCGGCATCTGCAACGGGTTCCAGGTGCTGTGCGAGTCGCACCTGCTGCCCGGCGCGCTGCTCCCGAACGCGGGGCTGCACTTCGTCTGCCGCGACCAGCGGCTGCGCGTCGAGAACGCCGACACCGCCTGGACCTCCGAGTACCAGGAGGGCCAGGAACTGGTGATCCCGGTGAAGAACCGGGACGGCCGCTACACCGCCGACCGGGAGACGCTGCTCGAACTGGCCGACTCCGGCCGCATCGTCGCCCGCTACCTCGACCTGAACCCGAACGGCTCCCAGGACGACATCGCCGGGATCTGCAACGAGGCCGGCAACGTGGTCGGGCTCATGCCCCATCCCGAGCACGCCGTCGAGTCGCTGACCGGGCCGTCCACCGACGGGCTCGGCTTCTTCACCTCGATCGTCAAGAGACTGGTCAACGCATGAGTGAGCAACGGCCCCACGCTTCCGGAAGGGCTAGGCGGGACGAGGACGAGCCCTCGATGGAGTGGCTCGGCGAGCTCAAGTCCGACGCGGACGACCCGGAGCTCCAGCCCGTCAACCCCGCTGTGACGCAGGGCTTCAAGGCCATCCTCGAAGAGGAGCAGCCCCCCGCCCTGCCCGGCTCCGACGACCCGGCCGCCGAACCGGCCCCCGGGCCCTTCACCGGGCCCATCCCGGTGCTGAACGACGAACCCGTCCCGGGCCCTGCGCCGTCCCAAGGCGTGCCTGACCAGGAGTTCGCGCGGGCCCTCGAAGAGGAGCGCTCCAGCGGCGACCCCACGTCCACCGTCGTGGACCCGTCGCTCACCGTTCCCGACCTGAGCGCCTTCGCCGCGCCGCCGCCCGCCCGCGGCACGGGCACCGGCCCGCAGCCCGTGGCCGGTTCCGGCACGGGCCCGCAGCCGGCGGTCGGCCACGGCACGGGCCCTCAGCCCGCCGTAGGCCAGGGCACCGGCCCTCAGCCCGCCGTGGGCACCGGTACGGGCCCGCAGCCCGCCGTCCGTCCGGGCACCGGCCCGCAGCCTCTCATCGACCTGAACACGGGCCCGCTGGCGCAGGGCCCCGGCACCGGCCCGCTTCCTCCGGTGGGCCCGGGCACGGGCCCTCAGCCCGCCGTGGGCACCGGTACGGGCCCGCAGCCCGCCGTCGGGCGCGGCACGGGCCCGCAGCCGACCGTGCGCCCGGCGACCGGCCCGCTGCCCGCCATCGGCCAGGGCACGGGTCCCCAGCCCCCGGTCGGCCTCGGCACGGGTCCCCTGCCCGCCGTCCGCCCGGGAACCGGCCCGCTGCCCAGGATCAGTCCGGGAACGGGTCCGCTGCCCGCGGTCGGTTCCGGAACGGGTCCGCAGCCCGCCGTCGGGCGCGGCACCGGCCCGCAGCCCGCCATCGGCTCCGGCACGGGGCCCCAGCCCGCCGTCGGGCGGGGGACGGGTCCGCTGCCCGCCATCGGGCGCGGCACCGGCCCCCAGCCCGCCATCGAGGCGTCCGCGCGCTACGACCAGGGCACGGACACGGTCGCCGTCGCCGCCGCGTCTCCCGAGCGTCCGCAGCCGTACGCCGAGCTGGGGATGAACGAGGAGGAGTACCAGCGCGTCCGCAACATCCTGGGACGCCGGCCCACCTCGGCCGAGCTGGCGATCTACTCCGTCATGTGGAGCGAGCACTGCTCCTACAAGAGCTCCAAGGTGCACCTGCGCCAGTTCGGCGACAAGGCCCCCAAGACCGACAAGCTCCTCGTCGGCATGGGGGAGAACGCCGGTGTCGTGGACATCGGCCAGGGCTGGGCGGTCACCTTCAAGGTGGAGTCGCACAACCACCCGTCCTACGTCGAGCCGTACCAGGGCGCCGCGACCGGCGTCGGCGGGATCGTCCGCGACATCATGTCGATGGGGGCGCGCCCCATCGCCGTCATGGACTCCCTGCGCTTCGGCCCGGCTGACGCCGCCGACACCCAGCGCGTCCTGCCCGGCGTCGTCGCCGGCGTGGGCGGTTACGGCAACTCCCTCGGCCTGCCCAACATCGGCGGCGAGACGGTCTTCGACGCCTGCTACGAGCAGAACCCGCTCGTGAACGCCCTGTGCGTCGGCGTGATGAAGCACGAGGACATCAAGCGCGCGGTGGCCCCCGGCCCCGGCAACCAGGTGATCCTGTTCGGCGCCCTGACCGGCCCGGACGGCATCGGCGGCGCGTCCGTCCTCGCCTCGGCCACCTTCGACGAGGAGTCGCACCAGAAGCGGCCGTCGGTCCAGGTGGGCGACCCGTTCATGGAGAAGCTGCTCATCGAGTGCTGCCTGGAGCTGTTCCGCGAGGACCTCGTGGTCGGCATCCAGGACCTCGGCGCCGCCGGCGTCTCGTGCGCCACGACGGAGCTGGCCGCGGCCGGCACCGGCGGCATGCACGTCGACCTCGACGCCGTCCCGCTCCGCGACGAGACGCTCCGCCCTGAGGAGATCCTCATGAGCGAATCGCAGGAGCGCATGATGGCGGTGGTGGAGCCCGCCAAGGTCGAGCGCTTCATGGAGATCTGCGCGCGCTGGGAGATCCCGGCCACCGTGATCGGGACGGTCACCGACACCCGCCGGCTGGTCATGACGTGGCGGGGCGAGACGATCGTCGACATCCCGCCGGTCACGGCCGCCGACGAGGGCCCCGTCTACAACCGTCCGCTGGCGCCCCCGCACGACCTCGGCGCCCTGCAGTCCGACACCCCGGGCCGGCTCACCCGCCCGTCCAACGGCGACGAGCTGCGCCGGACCGTCCTCTGGCTGGCCGGCTCCCCGAACCTCGCCGGCAAGACGTGGGTGACCTCCCAGTACGACCGGTACGTCCTGGGCAACACCGTCATGGCGATGCCCGAGAACGCCGGCGTCGTCCGCATCGACGACGAGTCGGGCCTCGGCATCGCGCTGTCCCTGGACGGCAACGGCCGCTACACCCGGCTCGACCCGTACGCGGGCGCGCAGCTCGCGCTGTCCGAGGCGTTCCGCAACGTCGCCGCGACCGGCGCGCGGCCCCTGGCCGTCACCAACTGCCTGAACTTCGGCTCCCCTGAGGACCCGGGCGTCATGTGGCAGTTCGCGCAGGCGGTCACGGGTCTGGCGGACGGCTGCCAGTACCTCGGCATCCCGGTGACGGGCGGCAACGTCAGCTTCTACAACCAGACGGGCTCCACCCCGATCAACCCGACCCCGGTCATCGGCGTCCTCGGCGTCCACGACGACGTGCGCCGCCGGGTGAACATGTCGCTGGCCACCGACGGCGCCACGATCGCCCTCCTCGGCGAGACCCGCGAGGAGTTCGGCGGCTCGGAATGGGCGCACGTCGTCTACGGGCACCTGGGCGGCCTGCCGCCGCTGGTCGACCTGAAGGCCGAGGCGGCCCTGGCGTCCGTCATGGTCGCGGCCGTCCGGGACGGCCTGGTCAACGCCGTGCACGACCTCTCCGACGGCGGCCTCTCGCAGACGCTGGTGGAGTCGTGCCTGCGCGGCGGCCTCGGCGCCCGCATCACCCTGCACGGCGACCCGTTCGTCGCGCTGTTCAGCGAGTCGGTGGCCCGCGCCATGGTCGTCGTCCGCCCGGGCGCCGAGTCGCGTCTCGCGGCCCTGTGCGAGTCGGCGGGCGTCCCGGTCAGCCAGATCGGCGTGGCGGGCGGCGACGCCCTGCACGTGACGGGCCGCGGCCCCGAAGGCGACCAGGAGCTGTTCAGCATCGGCCTCTCCGAACTCCGCGAGGCCCACGAACGCATGCTCCCCACCTACGCCGACTGACCCGAGCACCGAAGGGCGCCCCCGAACCGGGGGCGCCCTTCGCATGTCACCCGCCCGCTATTCCGGGCGCCGAGTGAGCGCCTGAGCGACGATGACGCGATCCCCGTTGAACGTCACCGACGGCGACCCGTGCAGCTCATACCCCAGGTCGAGGGCCTCGCTGACCCGCCAGCAGAACGTCTCATCATCAGGCCCGGTCAAAACCCGATACCGCGGAAGCTCCCGCTTTTCACCCATCCCCCGACCCTAGAAGACCGAGCCCAGGCGGCCCCACCCAGCCCGAACGAATCGGTCCGTTCTCCCCACCCAACGGCGTTCCGCGCTTGCCCAAAGCAGGTCCGGCTGGACTGTCATCCCCGAAAACGCCAAAAAACCAAATCGGTGATGCGGCCTCGCGGTCGCACCACCCCTCACGTGTCGGGAGAACCTGATGCACACCCTGCGCAAAACGCTGGCCCACTGGCTCTTCGCGCTGGCCTGCCTGATCAGCCCCAGCCGCACGATCCTCGTCACCGTCCGTGCCAAGACCGCGGCCGGGATCGAGGAGGTCGCTCTGGCGAAGGCCAAGGCCTGCTTCGGCGAGGACGGCAAGTACACGATCGTTCCCGGGTACATCGTCCGTCCGGACGTGTTCATGAACCAGTTCACCGGGGACTACGCGGCCACGGTGACCGTCCGAGAAGGCTGATCCACCCACTTCGGGCCGGCGCTCTTCCCGCGCCGACCTTCCAAGCAGCGGCCCTCCCTCACCGGAGGGCCGTACGCTTCTCCGCTCCCATGGGACGCTGGCGTACTCGCCAGGTAGGCGGCCAGGTCGAAGGCCAGTGTGCCGCCGTTGCCCAGCGTCCGGCTATAGCGTCTGTCATGTGGAGACGCCTGAGCTTGCGGAACTGATCTCGCTCTTCGAGGACGAACCGACCTCGGCGGACGAGGACCTGACCTGGCCTGTCGGGCTTCAGTCCTTTCGTCTGCGGCGGGGTTCTCGCGAAGTGCTCTTCTCGCTCGACCCCATGTCGGGCGAGGCGTATCTGACGATGTTCGAAGGTGGGGAAGAGGCCATTTCTCTTGGCAGGCTCCGCAAGTTGGAGGCCCTCACAGTTGAGAAGCGGGACGAGTATGAGGGCCTGGTCCTCCGATTCAACAGTGAGGAGTTCGATCCGTTGTACCTTCAGACGCGTCCCGTCATTCGTCTCTCATGGAACGTTATGGCGCTCGGAGTCTGGTGACCCGCGCCTCGCGCACCGAAGCCCCAGGCTCCGACCCTCAACCTATGGCGACGTCAGCCGATTGGCCGGGGGAGGGCGGGGTCACGGGATTCTGCCTACTCCGAGACGTATCCGGGAGTGGGTCCATACCCACCCTCCCTGAGCCGCGGGCTCAGACCGGTCTCCAGCAAAGGCAGCGTACTGAAACGCTACGACGATTCGTATGAGCGGCCATTTTGGAGTGAAGACGAGCAGCTGCCCTGATGTGCCCTCTCGGGAGATTCCGGTAGCCGCGGGTCTGGTCAGAGCCGGGTGCGGCAGTGGCGGAGGGTCTTATTCAAGGTGTGTGAATTCTAGGTTGGTGGGTTGGCCCGCGAGGAGGCTGAGTGCAGACGTGTGACGAGGGCTAGGGGCGCCGCCCCTCGTGTGAGTTCTCCGCCGGTCATCCGCCTTCCGGCCGGCGGGGTGCGCGGGAGGCTCGCCGGGTCACCGTGCAGGCGGCTCGATGGCGGAAAGAGGGGGCCCGGCCTGCGCCGGGTCCCCTCAGTGTTTGGCGGCGGTTTGGATCAGCTGCCGTCGATGTGCAGGTCACCACCGGCCATGATGGTCCGGCTGCCCTTGCCGGCGCGGACTTCCTGAACCAGCCCGTTGGGGCCGCGCTTCTGGCGGACGACCCGGGCCTTGCCCGTGACGACGATGACGCCGCCCTCGTCCTGAGCGGTGGTGATGGTCTTGCTCCCGAAGAAGCGGTTGAACAGCCTCTTGATGCCCATGGTCAAGCTCCCTGTTTGTCGTGGGGCCTCATGCCGTAGTCGACTGTCCGGGTTGCCCTGGTCGCCGCAACACCACCGGTCGAAGGTCGGTTCCGGGCGGCGGGCAGGTCATCGGCCGCGGGTGGGGGAGGGCGGGGTGTAGCGGGCCCACTTGCCGCCGGCGATCGAGGCCCAACGGTCGGTGGTGTCTGGGTGAAGGCCGAGGAGCTTGCCGATCACGGGCGGTGGGAGCTGGCGGGCGTATTCGAGCAGGGCGCTGTTGCGGTCGGGGCGGGGGTCGACGCCTATCGCGGTGAGGCGGCGGGCCAGGCTCCTGTGGTGAAGGGGTCTGTCTGGCTTCTTGCCGGGAAACAGCCATGGGACTTGGTGGAGTTGGCCGGCGATGCCGCTGGGCGGCCGGAGGGGAAGCTGGGTGATCAGGTGATCTAGTGGCGGGAGTAGGTCGAGGTCGGTCTGACCGAGGCGCAGGTGGGTCCGCCCGTCCGGAGTGTGGAGCAGGTGCTTGCGGGTGAGGGTGACGATCCGGGTGACGGGCTGGGCGTAGAGCAGTACCAGGCATGCGGCGACGCGATCGGCGGTGTCGAGGGTGTCGTCGGTGAGCATGCGGCGGGCCAGGTCCCAGCGGGCGTCGGCGGGGGTGAACTGGCTCGGCTCGTTGCGGGCTGGAGTGGGGATGGTGAGCGGCGGTAGGTGGCGGTGGCGGATGGCCCAGGTCAGGAACGGGCGGGTGGATGCGCCCTGGCGGGGTTTGGTCAGGCAGGCGTCGATGTCGGCTTGGCGGCAGGACGTGAGGTCGCGGCCCTGGCTGCGCAGGTGAGCCAGGAAGCGGGCTGCGGCGGTGAGTTCGCCTCTGACCCGATAGGCGGCGTTGGCAGGCAGGTCGGCCCCGGCCAGGCGCTTGCGGAGTCGGCGCAGCAGGTGGGTGTTGGCGAACAGCCTCAGCAGGAGTTGGTCGTCGGGGTGGGCGCCGCGGGCGGTCTTGGCGGCGAAGTGCTCCAGGCGGACCAGGTGCTCGTCGCGGGCGGGCAGTGCTCCGGCGGAGACCAGCAGTGCGCGAAGGTGCTGGACTGAGCGGTTGTCGCCGTGCTCGTCGAGCGTGGCGTGAGACAAAGACGCCTGCCCGGAGGCGATGCGGGCCAGAAGGTCACTGGCCCGGTTGCGCCCGAGGTTGCTCAGGGTCGCTTCGGGTTTGTCGGTGGCCACGATTGCTTCTCGTAGCGGTTTCAACCCGGCACCCGCCCGCAGTGGCCGCATCGACGGCGAGGCAGCTCGTAACAGCGCGAGCAAAGTGTTTGGCTGCTGCCTGAGCGGCCGCCAGCGCGAACGGCGGGAGTAGTGAGTTCTCCGCAGGATTCGCAGTGAACCTTCGGGGCCCGGGCGCGTGTGTAGCAGGTGACACAGAGGGACTCGCCGTCCGCGGTGCGGGCGTTGATCACTCGGATGTTGCCGCAACCGTCACAGCGGCGGCGCGGCCGCACCGCCCGGTAGCAGCGCCGGCAGAGTGACTGATCGCTGCCCGAGCGGCCGCCCGCCTTGACCGCCGGAGGCGCCAGCTCCCCACAGCCGTCACAGACCACCCTCGGGGCGTGATCGCGGTAGCAGGCGCCGCAAAGCGGTGCGCCATCGGCCCGGGGACCGGTGACCTGCCGGACACGGCCGCACTCAGCGCAGGCCGCCAAGCGTCTACTCACGAGAACTCCCTGGTCACGGCCCGTCTGGCAGGATCCGGGCCCGGCGCGGTCGGCGAATCTCAGGGCTCCCGCCCGAGCCTGCGCCTGGGGCCAGTCCGAGCTCGGCGTCCGCAGACTTGCGGCGGGATCGCTCGACCGCATAAGGCTCGAACAGCTCGCCCGGCTCGGCATCCAGAATGTCGCAGAGCGCTGCGAGGACTTGCAGGTTCAGCCGCTCGGGGGTGCCGGTGACGAGCCGATGCACCTGCGAGGCCGACAGTTCGATGCCGCGATCGGCTAGGTGCGGCGCCAGGTCGGTGGTGTTGAACATGCCGCGCCGGGCCATCAATTCACGTAGATGCCACTTGTAGCCGACCATCCGCATCAGTGCTCTCCTTCCAACCCGGCATCGAGCAGGCCCCGAAGCGACTGGTTCATGAAGTCCGACCCAGCGTGGGTGTAGAGCGAGGTCGTTGAACCCCAGGCGTGACCCACTTGCCGCTGCACAAAGTGCGGATCGGCGCCGTCCTCGATCAGGTGGGTGATGTATGAGTGCCGCAGGCAGTGCGGATGCAGCGCCTCCTCCAGACCTAGCTCATCGCGGTAAGCGGCGAACCGTCGGGTGATGTGGCGGCCGCTGATCCTGGCGCCGCGCTCAGTCGGCCAGAGCAACTGCCGTTTGCCGACGCCGAACTGCGGGCGGACTTCCTCGACGTACTCCGCCAACGCTTCGGCGGCCCAGTCCCAGACCGTCAGCACGGTTCGCCGCCGCGGCGGCGAACCCTTGGTCGCCTTGCCGTAACGGACGTAACAGGCTCCGTAGCGGCCGAACTCTGGCGCCTTGGGGTTGCGAGAGAAGTCCACTAAGTCCAGTTTGGCGACCTCCCGCCGCCGCAGCCCCCACCCGTAGACGACCTTGAACAGAGTCGCGTCCCGGAACGCCGGAAGCCAGCCCTTGCGGCCCGCCACGCGAGCCCGCAGCACCTGCTCGTCGGCGAAGTCGAAGAACTCCTGCAGCTCTGCCCGGGTCAGCGCCCGTACCTCCGGGCGGCCCTCATAGGGCGAGGTATGGGCTGGCATGTTGCCCTCGTGGCAGATCTGCACCGGGTGGGTCCCGAACTGCTCCTGGCACTGCTCAACCCATCCGTAGCGCGCGTCGGTGAGAAAGTCGCAGAACATCGCGATCTGGTTCAGGTAGGTGCGGACCGTCGAGTGCCGCAACGGCCCGGGCGCCGAGAGCAAATCCGTCGCCCAATCCTCGACGTCGCCCGGCAGCCACTCCCACGGGAACGTGCCGGTGAACGCCGTGAACCGCCGCACCAGATCCACTCGTGACTTGATCGTCGAGGCCGCGAGCAGTCTGCTGCGCTGCTGACGTTCCCAGCCCACCAGCATCGCATCGAACACTGCATCGGCCGGATGCAGCGGCACTACGCCGTCCGCAAGGACCAGATGGGCAGCGCCCTCGATGGGGACCCGTCTCACCCACAACACCCCCTCGCATCTAACGCGAGATGGCCGCATCCAATGCGAGAGCCATGGGTTCAAATCCAAGAAATACCACGTCACAGGACAGGGGACAGTCGCCATCCCGCCTTGGAGCGAGGTGTGAGAAGCGGACTCCCGGCCAGGCCAAACGCCTTCTTCAACGGTGCGAATAGCGCATCAGATGCTATTCGTCCCCTTATTAGAAGACCGAGATGTGGACGTGGTCGTAGTGGTTGGCGGTTACGCCGCCTCGGTTCTCCATGGCGCGCCAGCCGGGGCTGCGGAGGTCGTAGATGCGTTGGCGCCAGATGATGTACTTGATGCCCAGGGCGCTCGCGTGGGCGATGGCGTAGGCGGCGGTGCGGTCGCCCAGGGACTGGGCGCTGCCGGAGGCCATGACGCCGCCCGTGGTCACCATGAAGTCGCAGGCGTGGCCGGTGCCGTGGTCCTGCGGGTCGCCGGTCTGCCGGACGCAGCCGATCGTGGGGAAGGGGCCCATCTCCAGGTCGAGGGTGTTCTTCACCTTGAGCATGCGCGGGGTGACGCCGCCCATGCCGACGCTCGGGGACTCGGGCTTGTACTTCTTGACCAGGGACTGGATCTGCGACTTCCGCCGCTTCAGGTCCTTGATCTCCTTGTTCAGCTCCGTCATCTTCTGCTGGGCCGCCTTGCGGGCCGCGAGCTGGTCGTTGACGAGCTTCTGGATCTGGGCGACCTTGCCCGCCTTGTTCTGGGCGAGATGGCTGACCAGGGTGGCGTTGCTGAGCAGGTCGGAGGGGTCCGCGTCGGCCAGGAAGGTGACGGTGGGATCCTCGCCGTTCGTCATGTACTGGGACGCGGCGAGCTGGGCGACGACGCCGCGGGCCTCCTGGAGGTCGCGCTGCAGATCGTTGGACTTGTCCAGCGCCTTCTTCGCGGCGTACTCGGCGTCCTTCAGCTTGGCGAGGTCGCCGCCGTACTCCTTGTCGAGCTGCTCGATCTGGCGGTTCAGCTTCGCGAACTTGCCGCTGTCGCCCGGGTCCAGGGGCAGGGACGCCGGCGCGGCCGCGGACGGTGTGGCGGAGGCGACCAGGGGCACCGCGGCGGCGAGGGCCACGAGAGCCGCGGCGGCGCGTCGCCGGCCACGGCGGCGGTCTGCGTGCCGACGGGTGGAGGCGGGGGTCTCCACGTGTTCTCCTCTCGTCATGGCCGAAGGTCAATGAACGTTAAAGAGCCGTCTGCCTCGCCAAGGGTAAACCCCTGCGGTGGTGGGACGAGGCTAAGGCGCGAGATGCCCGGCTCCCTTGCTGGGAGCCGGGCCATCCTACGTGACGGGACTCACAACTTGCCCTTCCACAGGAGCCTGTTGGGCTGCGAACGCAGTCCCTTGAGGGTGTGGGTGGAGTTGTCGTTCAGCACCTTCTGAACCGTCGGGAAGGTGGCCTTCGGGTGGGTGGACAGGTAGAGGGCGGCGACACCGCTGACGTAGGGGGCGGCCATGGAGGTGCCGCTGAGCGCCTTGCTGCGGTTGCCGGGCCAGGTCGAGTAGATGCCGTAGCCGGGGGCGTTGATGTCGACGCACTTGCCCCAGTTGGAGAACGAGGCGCGCGTGTCGCTCTTGGTGGTCGCGCCGACCGCCATGACCCAGCCCGCGCCGGCCGGCGAGACCTTGCACGCGTCGGCGTTCTCGTTGCCGGCGGAGACGGAGGTGAACACCCCGGACTTGGACAGGTTCGTCACGGCGGTGTTCACCGCGGTGGACTTGGGTCCGCCGAGGGACATGTTCGCCACGGCCGGCTTGACGGCGTGGGTGCGCAGCCAGTTGGCGGCGTCGACGATGTCCGACATCGAGCCCTCGCCGTTGCAGTCGAGGACGCGGACGGCCCGCAGCTTCACGGACTTGGCGGCGCCGTAGGTCTTGGAGCCGATGATGCCCGCGACGTGGGTGCCGTGGCCGTTGCAGTCACGTCCGTCGCCGTTGAACCTGCTCGCCGCCCAGGCGATCGAGGCGCGGCCGCCGAACTCCGCGTGCTTGACATCCAGGCCGGTGTCGATGACGTAGGCGTTCACGCCCTTGCCGGACGACTTGTAGGTGTAGGTCTTGGACAGCTTCGCCGACCGCTGGTCGATGCGGTCGAGCCCCCAGGGCAGCGGTGCGCGCTGCGTCGTGGTGGCCTTGACGATCTGGTCCTGCTCGATCGCGGCGACGCGGTCGTCGCGGCGCAGCTTGTTCAGCTGGTCGCCGTTCAGCCGCGCGGCGAATCCGTTGAGGACGCCGTCGAAGCGCCGGACGCCCGTCGCCTTGACGTTCTTGGCGGCGGCGTCGGTGGACGCTCCGGACTTCAGGGTGACGATGTACCGGCCGGGCACCGGGGTGCCTTCCGCCGCCGTCACCTTCACCAGGGACGACGCGTCGTCGGCGAGCACCGGGAACGCCGCGGCGGCGCCGAGGCACGCCGCGACCGAGCCGACGAGCAGCAGCCTTCGGTGGACAGCCCGCAAGACCCCTCCTTCTGCCGGGGAGCGCGCGGAGGCGGTCCCGCCCATGATCGATGTTTCGATCGAGGGGAAACCCTAGCGGAACTGTCCTGATATGAGTCGACAAATTGGACGTATTGCCAAAGGTGGCAGAAGGAGGTCAGGCCCGGCTGAGCCGTCCGCCGTAGCCGAGGTTCGTTCCCGGCTTCGTCCACGTGTACTGGAGCGTCCCGTCAGGCTGCCGGGTGACCTGGACGACCCCGGACGTGCACGGCTTGCCGATGTCCAGGGTCATCCTCAGCGCGCTTTCGGTGCCCCGGGCGAGCCGGAGGGTGCCGTTGCAGTTCTCCCGCGGATACAGGGCGCGCCCCGTCGTCCCGCCGGTCTCGAAGGTGATCTGCACCGGGAAGGACGCGTTGCGGCCCGTGTTGACCACCGTCCCCTTCCACGTCCCCGCGAACGAGGCCGGGATCGTGGTCACCGGGCGGTTGTCGGACGTGTTGGTGCTGTCGGGCGGCGACCCGTCGTCGTCGGCCTTCAACTGGGGCCACAGCACCAGGGCGATGATGGCGATGCCGACGCTGACGCCGATGGCCAGAGACAGCGCCAGGCCGAGGACGTGGTTGCCGGGGCGCCGCATTTTCGCGAGTGCCGCGAAGGGCGAGGGGCGGGTCGGGGAGCGGTGTCCGCCGCCGCCCTCGCGGCCATGGCCCAGCCCCGGGACGAGGGGGTTCGGCGCGGTGGGGTCCGGCGGGGCGGGCGGGTCGACGGCGTCGAACACGGCCGTCCGGTCGGCGCCGATGGCGTCGAACCTCGCGGTCTGCTCGGCCTGCTCGCCACCGCCCGTGCGGGCGTGCTGCTCGGGCCGGTTCAGGCCGACCGCGTTGAAGGCCGTGGTCGCCTCGAACGCGGAGGGGTCCAGTTCGGCGGCGGGCGGTTCGGGCTGCCGCTCGGGCTCCGGGCGCGCGCGGCGGGAGCGTGCGAGCTTCCCGAGCAGCGGCACAGACGGCGATGCGGACTCCACCGGCGGCGGGCCCGGCTGCGGGCCCGGTGGCGGCCCTAGAGGCGGGGCGGGCGGCGGGGCCGGCGGCGTGGCAGGGCCCGGGGTGAACCCGGCCGGGGGCGCCGCTCCCATGGGGCTGCCCGGGGCGTTCACGGTCGGACGCGGCGGCGGCGTGACCCGGGGAAGGGTATGGCGGACCATCACGCCCGTCGCGAGGGCGCGGCCCTCCTCGATCATCGAGGCCGGCAGGCGCTCGACGAGCTCGCTGCCCGCGCCCAGCAGCTGTTCGAGGATCGTCCTGGCCATCGGACGCTCTGCCGGGTCCTTGGCCAGGGCGGCCGTCACCACCTCGCGCAGGGAGTCGGGCACCGCCGACAGGTCGGCCTCGTCGTAGACGATCCGCTGCATCACCTCGGACGGCGAGCCCTCGCCGAACGGCGGCCGGCCCGCGGCGGCGAACAGCACGGTCGACGCCCACGCGAACACGTCGGCGGCGGGGCCGATGCCCATGCCGCTGAGCTGCTCGGGGGACTTGTAGGCCGGGTCCTCGGTCATGTGACCGCGGAACGCCACGTTCACGGCCTCCATGGCGTGGGCGATGGCGAAGTCGCTCATCCGGGGGCCGTCGCGGCCGAGGAGGACGTTCCCGGGTTTCAGATCATGGTGGACGGCGCCCGCGCGGTGGACGGCGGCCAGGGCGGTCGCCATGCCGACCGCCACGCGCTCGACGACGGCGAAGCCGCGCACGCCCTCCTCGTCCACGAGCTGCTGGAGGGACGGCCCGTCCACCCACTCGCTCACCACGTAGGGGCGGTCGCCCTCCACGTCGGCGTGCAGGATCGCCGCCGTGCAGAAGCCGGAGACCTTGCGGGCCGGGGCGAACGCGTCGGCGAACCGCGAGCGCGCGACCGGCTCGCCGCTCAGCCGCACGTGCAGGACCTTCACGGCGACGGGGCGTCCGGAGGGATCCCTGCCGAGGAAGACGGCGCCCTGCTCGCCGACGCCGAGCCGTCCCGTGATCTCGAACGAGCCGAGCCGTCTCGGGTCGCCCGGCTGCAGGGGCAGCGCCTCGGGCATCTGACGAACCTCCGTCTCCTCCGGGGACGGCGTCCCCGGCCTCCCCGTTCCCTGCACCCCCATGCCTGGCACGGGGGTCCTTTCTACCGCCTGCGCGGTACCGAGGCCGACCCGGTAGCGTCATGCGCGATGCCGCGAACACCGCTTTCCTCCACCGTCCTGAACGAGCAGCGCGCCGCGCTCGGGCTGGCGCCCTACACCGGCCCGGACGAGCCCGCCGCGCTGCGCCGCGCGGCTCTGGACACGGTCCTCGCCGGCGTCGACGCGGGCGGCGCCGAACCGAGCCGTCCGGTGGTCAGGGGAGCGGTGCGGTACCTGCTCGACCGGCTGGCCGAGCTGGCCCCCGGCCGTTCGGTGGAGGTCCGCGTCCCCCCGCACGCCGCCGTTCAGTGCATCGACGGCCCGCACCATACCCGGGGTACGCCACCGAATGTGGTGGAGATGGACGCCGCCACCTGGATCGCGCTGGCCACCGGCCGTCTCACCTGGCAGGACGCGACCGCGAACGGACGGGTGCGGGCGAGCGGCCCGCGCGCCGACCTGACGCAGCACCTCCCGCTGCCCCTCGGCTGACGGTGCCCCGCGACCGGCGGTGCCTCTCGACTCGGCGGGAAGGCGCGCATAGCGTGCGCGGGTGACGCGCGCCTTACCGGAGGTGATCCCGTGCTGATCGCGCACTGGACGTTCGACGCCGGCACCGTGGACGGCCGCCGGGCCGCCGACACCGCCGGAGCCGCCCCCGCCGCCGAGCTGGCGGGCGGCGCCCGGATCGTCCCGGGACGGGACGGGGAGGCGCTGTCGCTCGGCGAGCACGACCGCGCCGTGATCCCCGGGGCGCCGCAGCTCGTCCTCAGCCAGATCTTCGGGTTCAGCCTGGCCTTCTTCGTCCGGGTCGACGAGGGGCCCACCGGCGAGTGGCGCAGCATCCTCTACAAGCCGGTCGCCGATGACGACGCGCGCGGCCTCGGCCTCTGGCTGTACCCGGACGCGATGAGGCTGCGCGTCCAGCTGTTCACCGTCAAGGGCCCCGGCTACGTCGACAGCCGGGCCCGGCTGACCGTGGGCGAATGGGCCCACATCGCCTTCGTCGTGGACACCCGGGGCATGGTCCTCCACATCGACGGCGAGCAGGACTCCGCCGTCGCGCTGGAACACCCCGTCGTCACCCCGGCCGGGCCCGTCTACCTGGGCAGGGAGCCCGCCAAGCCCGGCTTCGGCGGCCTCATCGACGACCTGCGCGTGTACGCCTCGGCGCTCGGGCACGAGGCGGTCGGCGCCCTGGCGGACCAGCCAGACGGTTAGACGGGGACCACTAGGGGCCGGCGTGAGCGAACGGGAACTCGCGTTCGATGCAGTGCCGCCGCGACAGGTCGTCCGGATACCGGGCCGCGTCCCCGCACTGGGCCGCTTTGCTCAGCAGCCAGAACAGCGTCCCGGATCCGATCAGGAGGGCGACCGCGGAGCAGACCACCCCGACGAGGGCGGGGCGCCGGTCGGGGTCGCGGCGCACGAGGGACACCGTCCCGAGGGCGAGGCCGGCGATCGCCGGGATCATCCCCGCGAAGCACGCCGCGAGCCCGGCCAGGCCGACGATTCCGAGGACCTGCGAGGCCCGTGCCAGGGTGCTCCGCCTCGCCGGGGCGGGGGGCGAGTGGGTCCGATACCCGGGCATGGTCATGCGTTCCTCCACGTGTCGTCCCCAGATTCCCCCGCACCACGAGATCCCCGTGGTTCCGGGGAGTAAAGGTCGGTTAAGAGATGCCACCGATCGGAGCAGGTGAACCGGGCATCTAGACTGGCGAACGTGCCTCTCCGTGACGGACGTCTGAGCCACGACATCGATCCCTCCGACCGTGCTCCGCAGGACGCCTGCGGCGTCTTCGGCGTCTGGGTCCCCGCCGAGCAGGCGGCCCGGGCCGAAGTGAGCAAGCTCACGTATTACGGGCTGTACGCGCTCCAGCACCGCGGGCAGGAGTCGGCGGGCATCGCTGTCAGCGACGGCTCGCGCATCGTCGTCTTCAAGGACATGGGCCTCGTCGCCCAGGTCTTCGACGAGTCGGTGCTGAACACCCTGCGCGGCCACATCGCCGTCGGCCACTGCCGCTATTCCACGACCGGCTCGCCCACGTGGGAGAACGCGCAGCCCACGTTCCGGTCCACCGACGACGGCGGGCTGGCGCTCGTCCACAACGGCAACCTCATCAACACGCCGGAGCTGGCGGCGCGGCTCGCCCCCGGTGAGCTGACCGCCACCACCGACACCGAGGTCCTGACCGCCCTGCTCGCCGCGCGCGGCGAGGGCGGCCCGCTGGAGGCGGCGCGGGAGATCCTTCCGGCGACCCGCGGCGCGTTCTCCCTGGTCTTCATGGACGAGGGGACCCTCTACGCGGCCCGCGACCCCGAGGGCATCCGGCCGCTCGTGCTCGGCGCCCTGGAGGACCGGGGCTGGGTCGTCGCCTCGGAGACGGCCGCCCTCGACATCGTCGGCGCCCGGTTCGTCCGGGAGATCGAGCCGGGCGAGCTGATCGCGTGCGACGGCGAGGGCGTGCGGTCCGAGCGGTTCGCCGAGGCGCGCCCGAAGGGCTGCCTGTTCGAGTACGTGTACCTGGCGCGGCCCGACACGACGATCGCCGGGCGCAGCGTCCAGGCGACCCGCGTCGAGGTCGGGCGGCGGCTGGCCCGCGAGCATCCCGTCGAGGCCGACATGGTCATCCCGACGCCCGAGTCGGGCACGCCGGCCGCGATCGGCTACGCCGAGGCGTCCGGCATCCCCTACGGCCAGGGCCTGGTGAAGAACTCCTACGTCGGCCGGACGTTCATCCAGCCGTCCCAGACGATCCGCCAGCTCGGCATCCGCCTGAAGCTGAACCCGCTGCGGGAGGCGATCGAGGGCAAGCGCCTGGTCGTGGTGGACGACTCGATCGTGCGCGGCAACACCCAGCGTGCGATCGTGTCGATGCTGCGCGACGCGGGCGCCGCCGAGGTGCACGTGCGGATCTCCAGCCCGCCCGTCTCCTGGCCGTGCTTCTACGGCATCGACTTCGCGACCCGGGCCGAGCTGATCGCCGGGAACCTGTCGGTGGAGGAGATCCGCGACTCCATCGGCGCCGACTCGCTCGGCTACATCTCCCTGGACGAGCTGATCTCCGCCTCGCACATCGCCAAGGACAACCTGTGCCGGGCGTGCTTCGACGGCCAGTACCCCATCCCGGTGGAGCAGGACGCCCGCGGCAAGCACCTGCTGGAGGCCACCCGATGACGGACCGCCCGACGACCTCCTACGAGGCCGCAGGCGTCGACATCGCGGCGGGCGAGCGCGCCGTCGAGCTGATGAAGTCCCGGGTGGCCCGTTCGCGGCGGCCCGAGGTCGTCGACGACGTCAGCGGGTTCGCGGGTCTCTTCGACGCCTCGGCACTGCTGCGCTACAGGAGGCCCCTGCTCGCGACGTCCACGGACGGCGTCGGCACCAAGGTCGACCTGGCGCGGCGTCTCGGCGTCTACGACACGATCGGGCACGACCTGGTCGGCATGGTCATCGACGACCTCGCGGTGTGCGGCGCCGAGCCGCTGTTCATGACCGACTACATCGCCTGCGGCAAGGTCGTCCCGGAGCGCATCGCCGACATCGTCGGCGGGATCGCCGACGCGTGCGCCCTGGCCGGCTGCGCCCTCGTGGGCGGTGAGACCGCCGAGCACCCCGGCCTGCTGGGGGCCGACGAGTTCGACGTGGCGGGCGCCGGCACGGGCGTCGTCGAGGCCGACCGGATCCTCGGGCCGGAACGCGTGCGGGCGGGCGACGTCGTCCTCGCCATGGCGTCGTCCGGCATCCACTCGAACGGGTACTCGCTCGTCCGGCACCTCCTGGCGACGACGGACCTGACGCTGGAGACGCGGACGGCCGACCTCGACCGTCCGCTCGGCGAGGAACTCCTCACCCCGACGCGCATCTACGCCAAGGACTGCCTGGCCCTGGCCGAGACCGGCGGGGTCCGGGCGTTCGCGCACATCACGGGCGGCGGGCTGGCGGCGAACCTGGCGCGGTCGCTTCCGCCGGGGGTCGACGCCGTGCTGGACCGCTCGTCCTGGGAGGTCCCCGCCGTGTTCCGCCTGCTCCAGGCGCACGGCGACGTGCCGCAGGCCGAGATGGACAAGACGTTCAACCTCGGAGTCGGCATGGCCGCGATCGTGGCCCCGGACCGCGCCGACGAGGCGCTGCGCCTGCTGGCCTCCCGCGGCGTCCCGTCCTGGGCCCTCGGCGAGATCACCGAAGGCGCCGGCGCCGCGACGCTTCGCTGAGCGGCCGCCCCCGGCCCGCCCTGCCCGACCTCGCGGGCGGGGCTGAACGGGACGCTGACGGCCTCCCAGACCTGTCAGGTCATCGGGGGGCATGCCGGACACCGGACGCGGCCCGTGGGGTAGCTCAGCGTGAACGCAGGCCCCCGGGCGCGTGCCGACCCATGACAAACGCCACCGCCCGGCGATGCGGGCGGTGGCGTCCTGTCAGCCGGTCAACCGGAGGTGCCGTCCTTGCGGGGCTCCGTGCCGTAGTCGTCGGCGTAGTCGGCGTACTTCTCGGCGAGCTCGTCATAGGAGTCTTCGCCGGAGTCGCTGACTCCTAGTTCATCCTTAAGGCGGTCGAGGTCCGTGTTGCCGGTGCTGTACTTGAGCTGCCGGGCAACCTTCACCTGCTTGGCCTTGGCTCGGCCGCGACCCATTGGCTCGACCCCCTCGATGGTCAGGGCTTTCGTGGGCCCATCAACGCGCGCGTGTACCACACGAACCGGTGCCTGATGAGCCATGCGTCAGTCACGGGTACAACCGTACCCGTTTTGCGCCTGGCTCGGTACATCGACGGTACGTGGCGGCGCCCCTGTTGCTGATGACAACAGTGTATCCGGTGGTCACGTCAACGTGCGAAGGCCACCGTGGGACGGTCGTACGCCGCCCCGCGGTGGCCCTCACAACGGTTTTGCAACGGTCTAAACAGGTCTAGGAAACCCACACCCCGGGCCGAGCCCTCCGGGGGCTCGGAGCCCTCCGGGCGCTCAGAGGAGGATGCCGCGCAGCCTGCCGACCTCCGACATCCGGCGCTCCGCGAGACGGTCGGCGGCCACCGCCGGCGGGACGCCCTCGTCCGAGGCGAGCGCGAAGATCTTCCGAGTGGTGTCGTAGATGCCCGCGGCCCGGGCCTTGGCGCGGTCGAAGTTGAAGCCCTCGATCTCGTCCGCGACCTGGATCACACCGCCGGAGTTCACCACGTAGTCGGGGGCGTACAGGACGCCGCGGTCGGCGAGGCGCTTCTCCACGCCCGGGTGGGCGAGCTGGTTGTTGGCGGCGCCGCAGACGACCTTGGCGGCCAGCACGGGCACGGTGTCGTCGTTGAGGGAGCCGCCCAGCGCGCACGGCGCGTAGACGTCGAGCTCCGTGCGGACCATGGCGTCGGCGTCGGCGACGACCTCCACCTCGGGGTGCAGCGCCCGTACGCGGTCGACGGCGGCCTCGTCCACGTCGCAGATCACGACGTCCGCGCCGTCCTCGCGCAGGTGCTCCACGAGGCGGTGACCGACCTTCCCGACGCCCTCCACCCCGACCCGCCTGCCGCGCAGCGTGGGCCGGCCCCACACCGTCTCGGCCGCGGCCCGCATGCCCTGGAACACGCCGAAGGCCGTGAGGATGGACGAGTCTCCGGCGCCGCCGTGCGCGACCGTCCGCCCGGTGACGAAGCGGCACTCGCGCGCGACGATGTCCATGTCCTCGCTGTAGGTGCCCACGTCGCACGCCGTGTAGTACCGGCCGTTCAGCGACTGGACGAAACGCCCGTAGGCCCGCAGCATCGCCTCGGACTTGTCCGTGGCGGGGTCGCCGATGATGACGGCCTTGCCGCCGCCGAGGTCGAGTCCGGCCAGGGCGTTCTTGTACGCCATGCCGCGGGACAGGTTCAGCACGTCCGCGAGGGCCTCTTCCTCGGAGCCGTACGGGTAGAAGCGGGTGCCTCCCAGGGACGGGCCGAGCGCGGTGGAGTAGATGGCGATGATCGCGCGCAGGCCGCTGGCCTCGTCCTGGCAGAAGACGACCTGCTCGTGTCGGGGTTCGGTGCCCTTGTGGGGCGCCCCGAAGACATTAGGCACGGTAGTGCCCTCCTCTCTGTCTCTAAGATCAGCCTAGGGCGCGCGATGGCGCCACGCCCGACCGAATCTCATGTCACGATGCGATGGTGCTTCCGTACGCGGCGTACCTACGGGTTTATGAACCGGTGACCGCCTTCCCGGAGCCCGCGCGGACCCTGTGGACGGTCTACGCCGACTCCAGGCGCCGTCCCCGGCGGGTCCACGCGCTCGGGGCGGAGCACCGGGAGTCCGTGCTCAGGCTGACGGGCTCGCCGCCCGAGGTCGTCCCGGAGCGCGAGAGCAGGGACGCCTACGTGCGGCGCCTGGAGGACATGATCTACGTGTGCCCGTGGGGCACGCGGCTGCGGTCCTGGCTGGCGTTCGAGCGCTTCAGGGCCGAGCACGCGGCGGGCGTGGCGGCGGCCTTCGTCCCGCCGCCCCTGTCCGAGCGGGTGCGGAGCGACTTCGAGCAGTGGAAGAACGCCGGCCGCTCCCTCCGCCCGCACATCCTGACGAGCACCTGGCACATCCCGCTGGACTGGTTCGTGCCGTTCGCGCGCGGTGAGCGGAGCCTGATGCTCGGCACGCCGGGGACCGGGTACCGGCCGGCGGACGACACGGCCGAGGAGCTCGCGGCCCACGGCCCGGCGACGGCGGCGCCCGCGCGGACCCTCGTCTACGTCACCTCGATGGGGGAGGCCCGCCGCCGGGTGGCGGCCGCGCTCCCGGTGGTGCGCGAGAACCTCGGCGAGGGGGCGGAGGACGTCTACCTCCTGTCGGCGGGGCGGCTGGAGACCCTCGACCGGTGGCTCGGCGAGTTCCATCCCCGCGCGCTCGTGGAACTCGACTACGGCGGGCTCGTCCACCTTCTGGACGACGCCACGCTCCGTACCGACGAGTCGGTCGCGGAGATGACCGTGGCCCTCACCGGGATGGAGCGCGGTGAGGTCGAGCTGACCGTCGCGATGTACAAGCGTCTCCTGGCCCGCTGGCGCCCCGTGCGGGCGCTGGAGGCCGCGAACTAAAACAAATTTCCCGAATCCGCGCGCGATACGACTATACGTGTCGCTAGAATCACGCAGCGTGACCCAGCGGCCACCGGACATGCACACTTCCCCGCTCTCGCGGGGATGTTTGCACGCAACTACCGCCAGGAACTTGCTTGTTGCGCTGAGTGGTGGCAAGGTTACACGTTGTGATGTCATAGTGGCTCTTTCGGGCCATAGGGGACATCAGTGACCACGCGAGGATCAATCGCAGGATCGCTGTCATCGGTCCACGGAGGAGAGGCCGCAAACATGTCAGCACGTACGCCAGAGGCCGAGCCCCTGCTGACGCCGGCGGAGGTGGCGACGATGTTCCGCGTCGACCCCAAGACCGTCACGCGCTGGGCGAAGGCGGGAAAGCTCACGTCGATCCGCACGCTCGGCGGGCATCGCCGGTACCGCGAGGCGGAGGTGCGGGCGCTGCTCGCGGGAATCCCGCAGCAGCGTTCGGAGTAGACACGCCGACCGGCGGGGCTCCGAGGGAGTCCTCCGGACGCACAGCGCAGGAGGGGGGCGGCCAGGAGGCCCTGGAACGGACCTCGCACCCGAGTCACGTGCGGGGACCCGCTCGGTGTCTCCTGGCCGACACGGGACCACGGTCATCCGAGAACCGTCGGTCCCGGACGCCGAAGCCGCACTGTCCCCGGAACGGGCACCAGTCCGCCCGCTCCGGGGGCAGAGCGCGCTGGCTTCGGACAACGGAGTTCCGTTCCGGGGGTTGTGTCCGGTTGTGGACGCGGCCGAGTTGGATGTCCGAAACTCCGCGCACGTCAGCGTGATAATCGCAGGTCGAGCGGTTACGGGTTCGTCTCCGGGCGGCTAATGGTTCATCTCTTCGTGGGCCAGGCGCTCGAACAGGGCGCCCGTGCCGGGATCGTGCCTGCCGGAGACCTGCATGATCACCACGAGCTGGTCGACCAGCAGCCGCTCCAGATCGGGGCGGGCCACGTCGCGGTTCTCCAGCCAGTCCAGGCCCGCGGTCTCCACGGTCGCCATCCAGCAGCGCAGCGTGATGCGCAGGATCGGCGGCGGGACGTCGACGTCCAGGGAGTGCAGGATCCGGTCCAGCAGCAGCCGGCGGATCCCGTCCACGATCTCGCCGGCCTCGCCCGAGCGGTCGGCCGGCCCGCCGCGCAGCAGCGCCGTGTAACCGGCCGCGTGGCTCTCCACGAAGTCGAAGTAGCGCTTCAGCGAGATCCGCAGCCGTTCGAGCGGCTTGCCCTCCGTGGGCGGTTCCAGCAGCACCGACAGGTGCTTCGCGGCGCTGCCGAGCGCCGCGATGTACAGCTCGTTCTTGCCGCCGAAGTAGTGGTAGACCAGCGCCCGGGAGGCCCCCGCCTTCGCCGCGACGTCGTCGATCGAGACGTCCTCGGGCGAGCGCGTGCTGAACAGCTGCAGCGCCGCCTCGATCAGCTCGTCCCGCCGTTCGTCCACGCTGAGTCGACGACGGCCGCGCCCGCCGCTCGGCCTGTTGCGCGCCTTCGCACCGGCCACCGCACGATCTCCCACCTGGGCAGGGTATCCGAGCCGGACGCGGTCAGGGCCCATACCGAGCGCGCCGGCGGCGGGCCCGCCACCGGTTCCCCGCCGCGACTGTGATCCAGAACACCACAGGCCCGAACCACCATTGTCGGATGCCCGTTACTCACTGTCGCGGCGCTATGGGGGGAAGGCGCGGCATCATGGCATCTCCTCCTGAGCGGAGGGCGGCGCGCCGAATACCCCTCCGGGGCGCCGCCGCGGCAGGTCCTGCAGGTTCCCCTGGACGGAGCGCCATGTCAGCTGATGAAGCAAATCCCCCGCACGACATGCTGGGAGAGGGCGCGGTGCCTCGGCCGCGCAACGAGCCCTCTCCCGCACCGCGCGACGAGGGCAAGACGATGCCCGCGCCGAAACCGACGATCCGCAATGTCGCCGAGCGCGCCGGAGTGTCCAAATCGCTCGTCTCACTGGTCATGCGGGGGTCACCGCACGTGAGCGAACGCCGCAGGCAGGCCGTCCTGCAGGCCGCCCGGGAGCTCGGCTACCGCCCGAACGCCGTGGCGCGCAGCCTCGTCGAGGGGCGCACCCGGCTGATCGGCGCCATCGTCGCCGACCTGCACAACCCGTTCTTCGCCGAGTTCCTCGACGGGCTCCAGGAGAGCCTGCACGGCGCGGGCCTGCGGATGCTGGTCGGCAGCGGCCGCTGGGACCCGATGTTCGAGGCCGAGGCGGTCGAGGCGTTCCTGGAGATGCGGGTCGACGGGCTGGTGCTGCTCAGCGTCGTGCCCGAGTCGCTCAAGGAGGCCGCCGCCAGCGTCCCCGTGGTGGTCGTCGGCGAGCGCGACGTGGTCGGCGTCGACATCGTGGTGGACGACGACGAGCTCGGCGCGAGCCTCGCCGTCGACCATCTCGTCCAGCACGGCCACCGCCGGATCGCGCACATCGAGGGCGCGCGCTCCACCACCGCGCGCTACCGCCGCGCCGGCTACGAGAAGGCGATGCGGCGGCACGACCTGGCCGGCGAGATCGTCGTCGAGCCCGGCGACTTCACCGAGGACGGCGGCTACCGGGCCGCGCTGTCCCTGCTGCGCCGCGACCCCCGGCCGACAGCGATCTTCGCTCCCAACGACCTGGTCGCCACCGGGGCGCTGTCGGCCGCCGACGAGCTCGGCATGCGGGTCCCGGCGGACCTCTCGATCGTCGGCTACGACAACACCCACCTCGCGGCGATCCGGCACATCTCGCTGACCAGCGTCGACCAGCCGCGCCGCGACATGGGCCGGGTGGCCGCCGAGATGCTCACCGCGCGCATCGGCGACCCGCCCCGCCCCGCGCGGCAGAAGCTGGTCGTCCCGCACCTGGTGGTCCGCTCGACGACGGGGCCCGCCCCCGTCCGGTGACCCCGCCTGTGCGCCGCCGCAGGACGACCCCCCGCCTTCCCCTCGCTCCCGCCGGCCCTGTGCGTGCCGTGACCCGCGCGTCGTGACGCCCGCCGCTCCGCCTCGCGCCGCCGCGGACGTGCTCCCGAGGTCCGTCGTTCTGGTGGCCCGTCGCTCACGTGACTCGCGCGCGCAGCGCCACGCATCGCCTCGGCGTCGCTGGGGCCGGTCATGGGCGGGGTACGGGGACGGTCGATCGTTCCACGGGACGGTGTGCGCCGGGTAAGGGGCAGGCCAAACCTGTCGCATTCGCCGGGACGGGGCCCGCGACCAGGTGGTTAATGGGACTTCACCGTCGGCGGGCAGCCCCTGGCGGCCTCGCGGAAGGCCGTCGGGCCGGGCCCGGCCGGCGGTCGGGAGAGGGTCCGTTCACCCAGAGGAGAACAGGTCGTGCGTGATCCGGAACTGGTGTCGTGCGCGCAGCGCGCGGCGAGCGAATTGGAACGCGCGTGGTCGGAGTGGCGGCACGCCCGCGGCCTCGCCGAGCAGGTGTCGGAGTCCGTCGCCAGCTACGTGGCCCATTCGATCGACCACCCGTGGGGCCGTCCCCGCGTGGTCCTCGGCCTGGACGCCGACGAGGCGCGCGCTCTCGCGGCCCTGCTGGGCAAGGAGGACCCGCTGCGCGGCTGATTTCTCCGACTCCGTTTGACGAACCTGCGCCGGTGTGCAGACTGTCAGGGTCGGTAACGAAGTCATCACGGAGGAAATCGGCCTGTGCGAATTCATCGGGGCGGCCCCGCGGTCGCCGGTATCGCGCTGTGCCTGGGCGCGCTCGTCGCGTGCAACGGTTCCTCCGGGACGTCCGGCGGCGAGGCGGCCGGGCCGCCGACGGCCGGGGCCGCGTCCCCGGGCGCGCAGGGCGGGAAGTCGCCCGCGTCCGCCAGGGGGGATGCCGAGTCGCTGGACGGCAAGGTGATCGTCATCGACCCCGGGCACAACGGCGGCAACGCCGACCACCCGTCGGAGATCAACCGGCAGGTGAAGATCGGCAACGGCAGCAAGGCGTGCGACACGACCGGGACCGAGACCAAGGCCGGCTACACCGAGCACGCCTTCACCTGGGACGTGTCGAAGCGGCTCGCCGCGATCCTGAAGTCGCGGGGTGCGAAGGTCTCGCTGACCCGCAAGGACGACAAGGGCGTCGGCCCCTGCGTCACCGAGCGGGCCGCGCTCGGCAACCGGCTCAAGGCCGACGCCGCGCTGTCCATCCACGCCGACGGGGCGTCCGCGTCCGGCCACGGCTTCCACATCATCGAGCCGCTCTCCATCGGCCGGAACGCCGAGATGGTGTCCGACTCGGCCGAGCTCGGCGAGGCGCTGCGGAACGCCTACCACGAGGGCACGGGCATCCCGTACTCCAACTACCTCGGCAAGAAGGCCATCGACCGGCGCGACGACCTCGGCGGTCTCAACATGTCGACCGTGCCGAAGGTCTTCATCGAGTGCGGCAACATGCAGAACCAGGGCGACGCGGACAAGCTGTCCAGCGCGTCCTTCCGGCAGCGCATCGCCGAGTCCCTGGCCGAGGGCTTCCAGACCTACCTGGGCTGATCCCGGGCTGATCGCGAACGGCGATCCGCGACGCGCGCCGGGCCCGCAGCGGGCAGGATGAGCGGATGCCTGATCTTCGTCGTGTGCGCGAACTGCTGCTCGGGGCCGGTTACACCGTCGCGGGGGTGCGGGAGTCGCTCGGCCCGGTCGCCGGCGGGGCGCTGGCGCGGGACGAGATCGTGCCCGCGCTGCGGGCGACGGCCGGCGGCTCGCCGGTCGAGGCGCTGACCCGGCTGTTCTGGCTCCAGGTGCCCGTCCCCGAAGCGGCGGTCGCCGCGGACGACCTGGTGGCGGCGGGGCTCGCCGAGGTGTCCGGCGGGCAGGTGCGGGCGCTGCTGCGCGTCGAGCCGCTGGAGGCGGTGGAGGGCGACGGGCACGCCGGTTACGCCGTGTCCGATCTGAAGGTGCGCCCCGGGGACGGGCGCGTCCCGGCGGACGATCATGTGGTGGGGACCGGAGGCGCGTCGGGCAGCCTCGCCCGGCTGGTTGTCCACAGGCCTGTGGACAACGTGCTCGATCTGGGTACGGGCTGCGGCGTCCAGGCGGTGCACGTGGCGGGGCGGTCGCCGGGTGCGCGCGTCACCGCGACGGACGTGAACCCGCGGGCACTGGAGCTGGCCGCGATGAGCTTCGTGCTGTCCGGTGTGGAGGGCGCCGAACTGCTGCGGGGGTCGTTGCTGGAGCCGGTCGAGGGCCGCCGGTTCGACCTGATCGTGTCGAATCCGCCGTTCGTCGTCGCGCCGCCCGGCGACCGGCGGTTCACCTACCGCGAGTCGGGGATGGCAGGCGACGACTTCTGCCGCAGGCTCGTCGAGAGCGCCTCCCGGTACCTGAACGACGGCGGATATTGCCAGCTCCTGGCCAACTGGCTGCATGTCGACGGGGTCCCCTGGGAGGAGCGTGTCGGTGCGTGGGTGGACGGCTGCGACGCGTGGATCGTCCAGCGCGACGTTCAGGATCCGGCCGAGTACGCCGAGTTGTGGCTGCGCGATTCCTGCGAGGCGGGCACGCCCGAATACCGCGCCCGGTATGAAGCGTGGCTCGACGAGTTCGAGCGCCGGGACGTCACCGGGATCGGGTTCGGCTGGATCACGTTGCGGCGCAGCGAGCGTCCGGCCGTCCGGATCGAGGAGCTGCGCCACGCCGTCGATCAGCCCGTCGGCGCGTACGCGCACGACGTGCTGGACGGCCTCGTGAAAGCGGAAGAGTTTTCCACAGGCTGTGGACGGCCGCTCGCGGCGATGCCGGGTCTCGTCCAGGAACAGATAGGCCCGCCGGGCGCCGAGGACCCGGAACGGATCGTCCTGCGGCAGCCGGACCGGCTCCGCCGCGCCGCCGGAGTCGGGACGGTCGAGGCCGCCCTCGCGGGGGTCTGCGACGGCGCCCTGCCCCTCGATCCGCTCCTGGACGCCATCGCCCAGCTCACCGGCATGGACCCCGGCGAGGTCCGCGCGCACGCCGACGCCGTCCTGCCGGAGCTGATCGCCGACGGCTTCTTCGGCTGACCCGGAGGCGCGGCCTCGGGGAGTCAGCCGCGGGCTTCGTCCAGGGTGCGGAAGGCGCTGCCGCGCAGGCGGCGCGACAGGTCGCGGTTGACGCGGTGCGCCCAGAGCGGGCCGCCGTAGATCATGCCGGTGTAGCCCTGGACGAGGGTCGCGCCCGCCCGGACGCGTTCCCACACGTCGTCGGCCGTCTCGACCCCGCCGACGGAGACCAGCGTGAGCCGCCCGCCCGTGCGGGACCGCAGCCGGCGCAGGACCTCCAGGGACCGCTCCCGCAGCGGCGCGCCCGACAGCCCGCCGGTCTCCTTGGCCAGCGCGGGCGGGCTGAGCAGGGCGTCCCGGGCGATGGTGGTGTTGGTCGCGATGATGCCGTCGAGACCGAGTTCGAGGGCGAGGTCGGCGACGGCGTCGACGTCGTCGTCCGCCAGGTCCGGCGCGATCTTCACCAGCAGCGGGACGCGGCGGGCGGACGAGCGGTCGGCGGCCTGGCGCACGGCCGTCAGCAGCGGGCGCAGGTGCTCGACGGCCTGGAGGTTCCGCAGGCCGGGCGTGTTGGGAGAGCTGACGTTGACGACGAGGTAGTCGGCGTGCGGGGCGAGCCGCTCGGTGCTCGCCACGTAGTCGGCGGCGGCCGACGCCTCCGGGACGGCCTTGGTCTTGCCGATGTTGGCGCCCACGACCGTTCCCGGCGCCCGATGGGCGAGCCGCCGCGCGGCGGCCTCGGAGCCCGCGTTGTTGAAGCCCATCCGGTTGACGACCGCCCGGTCCTGGACGAGCCGGAACAGCCGCGGGCGCGGGTTGCCGGGCTGGGGGCGTCCGGTCACGGTCCCGATCTCGACGTGGCCGAACCCGAACGCGCCGAGCGCCGCGTAGGCGACGGCGTCCTTGTCGAACCCGGCGGCGAGGCCCAGCGGGCTCGGGAAGTCCAGCCCGAACGCGCGGACGGCCAGCGCAGGGTCGCGCGGCACGAACAGCCGCCGCAGCAGCGGCACCGCGCCGGGCACCACCTGGATCGCGTGCAGAGCGCGCAGGGTCAGATGGTGGGCGCGCTCCGCCGGTATGCGGGCGATGACCAGTGAGAAGAAGAGTGCATACATCACTGGCCAGTATCCCAGCAGCCCCGAAGGAAAATCGTTTGAGGGCCGCCGAACCGGCTCCCTACCCTGACCGCATGCTTCTCCATGCCGAGGCCACCGCCTGGTGGCCCACGCCGCAGCGCGTCTACCGCGACCGTCCCGCCGCCAGGTCCGGCCGGGACGCCATCGACGTCTGAGCGGCACGCTCCCGCGCGGCCGGACCTGGGTGCCGAAGAACCACGCACACCCAGCCGAACGGGAGAACTTCATGTCCAAGAGCCGAGGTCGCAACGGCATGCTCGGCGTAGGCGGCCAGCGTAGGAACCTGTCGCGCAGCGAACTGCGCGGCGGTAAGGCGCGGACGGCCGACACCGACGCCGCCAAGGCGGACGAGAAGAAGAAGGACCTGCTCCGCAAGATGCGCGAACGCAACGAGCGGAGCACCTCCGCCAACGACGAGTGACACGCGAACCGCGCCGGTCCCTACTCGGGACCGGCGCGGTTCACCTTCCGCGGAAGGTGCGGCGGAGGGTTGAGCGGACGTCGTGGGCTGCTACTCGCATCGTCTGCCTTGCGGCGCGGAGTGGGTCTCTCACGGTGACTCGCCATGCCGAGCGGATGCCGTGCCCTAGCGGGCGCAGCACGCTCGCGCGTACCCAGCGGGCGGGGGCGACCACGAGTACCCGCACCGGGACGACGACGAGCGTCCGCCAGAGCCAGCGGAGGATCCGGGCGGCGAGACGCCACGTTCCCACCGCCCCGGCGACGATCGGGGCCAGGAGGTACCGCCACACCGCCTTCGCGGGCGCGACGATCAGAACGTGTCCGAGCCAGGCCAGGCAGCGTCCGATCAGCCGCCATGACCAGGCCACCGCCGCCGCGAAGGCGCGCCAGCCGGACGCGAGCACGCCGCCGAGCGCGGCCAGCAGGGTGAGGGTGCCACGGCCGAGCCAGGCGAGACCGGCCCACAGGGCGCGGGCCAGCCAGGCGAGGCCGAGCAGCGGCGGGCGCAGGACGTAGCGCCACAGCAACACGGCGGGCAGGACGACGAGCACGCCGATCAGCAGGCCGATGCCCTGGAACAGCAGCCCGAGGCCCTGCCCGAGGACGCCGAAGAGCCAGGCGAGCCCCCGGCCGAGCACGCGGAGCGGGCGCAGCAGCAGGAACGCGAGCAGTCCCCCGAGACCGCGCCCGAGCAGGGCCAGGAACCGGCCGATCGGCGCGATGAGGACGCGGTGGACCCACCGGGCCAGCCGTCCGGTCCCGCGTCCGAACCACCGGAGGAAGCCGAGGACCACGACGACGGCGAGCCAGCGCAGCGGCCGGACGAGGAGGAGGTCGAGCAGCGCGGCGATGCCCCGTCCGACGGCGGCCAGCAGGCGTCCGACCGGGGCGAGCAGCCACCGGTACAGGGCGCGCCAGGCGCCGCGCAGCATCCGGCCGAGGAACCGGCCGAACCGGCCCGGCACCCGCAGGAGAGCGTTCCAGGCCGCCCGGACGCCGCGGGCCAGCAGCACGACCAGGTCCCAGCCGAGCCGCAGCGGGACCACGACGATCAGCGCCACGACGCGGGCCGGCACGACGAGCCACGCCGGACCCGCGCCGCGTTCGGGTTCCGGCGCCGGGGGGCGCTTCTTCGTCAGGTCGACGGGGCCGCCCGCCGCGTCGTTTCCCGTGGTCACCGCTGCCTTCCTCGTCCGCCGCCGCAGACCTGCGGCACAGGGATGTGACTCGGCGCGCGGGCGACCGGTTCCAGGCGGTTGAACCCGCTCCGAGGGGTTCACCGTATTCCTCCTCGATCCAGGAGCGGCGGCTCCACCTCGATCGACGCGCGGGACCTGGAACCGGAGCCGGGGCCCAGGACGACCTGGAGGACACGACATGAAATTCCCACGTTGGGCGATCCCCGCTGCGGCCGCCCTCACGGCGTCGGGACTGGTGCTGAGCGGGTGCGGTCAGGAGAAGGCCGGGGGGAAGCAGAACGCCGCGGGCTCCCGGGCGCAGGCGGAGCCGTCGGCCGAGCCGTCCGAGTCGCCCGCCCCGCAGCCGACGGTGCTGGAGGTGGCCAGCGTCACCAAGCTCGGCAGGGTCGTCACCGACGGCACGGGCATGACGCTCTACCGCTTCGACAACGACACCTCCCGGCCGCCCGCGTCGACCTGCGCGGCCGCGTGCGCCAAGGCGTGGCCGCCGGTGTGGGCGGGCCAGGGGAACACCGAGGTCAAGGGCGTCCAGCAGTCGCTGGTCGGCAAGGTGAAGCGGCCGGACGGCAAGTGGCAGGTCACGCTCGGCGGGTGGCCGCTCTACCGGTTCGCCAAGGACCGCAGCCCCGGCGACACGAAGGGCCAGGGCGTGGGCGGCACCTGGTACGCGGCGGCCCCGACCGGCAAGAAGGCGGCCCCGCTCAAGCAGGCGAACGGCAACCGCTGGAAGGGCTGGACGGTCGTCAAGGCCAGGCGGGACCCGAAACTCGGCCTGATCCTGACCGACGGCAAGGGCATGACGCTCTACCGCTATGACAAGGACAGGAACAAGCCGCCGACGACGAACTGCTTCGGCTCGTGCAAGAAGGCGTGGCCGCCGGCCGTCTTCAACGGCTGGAAGCACCTCAAGCTCGAAGGCGTCTCGAAGAAGGTCGTCAACTTCATCGAGCGCAAGGACGACGGCAAGTGCCAGCTCACCATCGACGGCTGGCCCATGTACTACTACGAGCAGGACAAGCAGCCCGGCGACACCAAGGGCCAGGGCGTGGGCGGGGTCTGGTGGGCCACCACGCCGACCGGCAAGAAGGCCGCCGGCACGGGCTCCGGCACCGGTGACGGGGGCGGCGGAGGCGGAGGCTACGGGTCGGGGGGCGGCTACTAGGGCCGTTCACCACGCCATACCCGCCCATCAGGCGAAGGCGCGGAGGGCGGCGCGGGTCGGTCGGGGCCCGCGCCCCCTTCGCGCCTTCTTGTCGTGACGTGTATCACGTGCCGATCGGGGCATTGCCATATCCGGACCAAGGGCCTTTGCTTTTCGATTACTCTCCGGATCTCGACACTCACGCGATCCGATGTTCGAATGGAGGGCCAATCCCGCCGAGGGTGCGGCCCGGCGAAGTGCCCGCAGTCCGGTGGGAGCACCGGGAGGCCCTATGGGCGAGCGAGTCGACCGAACGGAGAGCGAGCAGGCGGGACGCGTCCGGCCCCGGGAGAGGACGGCCGGGCGGCACGGTCCCGCGGAGCGGGCGCGATCGGCCTGGCTCAGGGGCGCGGTGGCGGCGGCACTGCTGGCCGGGGGGCTGACGGCCTGCGGGGACGGCGGAGGGGCGCCGAAGCTCACCTGGTACGTCAACCCCGACAACGGCGGCCAGGCGGCCATCGCGAAGTCCTGCACGCAGGCCGCGGGCGGCCGCTACCGGATCGAGACGTCCCTGCTGCCGAGCGACGCGACGCAGCAGCGCGAGCAGCTGATCAGGCGGCTGGCCGCCAAGGACTCCGGGCTCGACCTCATGAGCCTGGACCCGGTCTTCGTGGCGGAGGCCGCCAACGCCGGGTTCCTGCGGCCGTTCACCAAGAGCGAGGCCGCGCCGCTGACCGACGGGGTGTTCGCCCCCGCGGTGCAGAGCTCGATGTGGGAGGGCAAGCTCTACGCGGCGCCCTTCTGGGCCAACACGCAGCTGCTCTGGTACCGCAAGTCGGTGGCGAAGAAGGCGGGCATCGACCCGAACGCGGCCGACTTCACCTGGGACAAGCTCATCGCCGCGGCCGTCCGCACGAACACCACGATCGGCGTCCAGGGCAACCGGTACGAGGGCTACATGGTGTGGATCAACGCCCTGATCGCCTCGGCGGGGGGACGCGTCATCAGCGGCGCCGAGAAGGGCGACGACGCGAGCATCGACATCGACTCCCCGGCCGGCCGGCAGGCGGCCTCGATCATCCGGAGGCTCGCCCGGTCCGCCGCGGCGAGCCCGACGCTGTCCACCGACATCGAGGAGCAGTCCCGGGCGACGATCAACGGCGCGCGCGGCGGCTTCCTGCTCAACTGGGGCTACGTCTGGCGGGCCGAGAAGGGCGACGCCGACGCGGGTGCCATCGGCAAGAACATCGTCGGCGACCTCGGCTGGGCCCGTTACCCGCGGGTCGACCCGCGGCAGCCGAGCAGACCGCCGTTCGGGGGCATCGAGATCGGCGTGGGCGCCTACAGCGAGCACAAGAACCTGGCCGTGGACGCGGTCCGGTGCATCACCTCGCCGGCCAACATGAAGCGCTACATGCTCGACGAGGGCAACGTCGCGGCCCGCCCGGCGATCTACGACGATCCCGACATCCTCAAGGAGTTCCCGATGGCCCCGCTGATGCGGGACTCCATCGCCGCGGCCGCGCCCCGTCCGGCCACCCCCTACTACGCCGACCTGTCCGGCGCCATCCAGAACCGCTGGCATCCGCCCGCCTCGGTGAACCCCGCGACGACGCCGCGCCGGTCCGCGGAGTTCGTCCGGGCGGTCCTGAGCGACCAGGCCCTGCTGTGAGACAGGACCGCCGCGAGGCCGGCGCCGCCGTGAGGGAAGCCTCGGAAAGAAAGGTGTCCGGATGACGTCCGCAGAAACGGCGCCGAAGCTCGGCCGCGCCGACGGTGCCCCCGCCCCCGCCCGCGCGGAGATCTCCGACCGCGGCCGCGCCGAGCGCAGGCTCGGGTTGCTGCTCTCGCTGCCCGCCGTGGTCGTGATGCTGCTGGTCACCGCGTACCCGCTGGTCAACGCCGTCTACCAGTCGCTGTTCAGCTACCGGATCACCGCGCCCGAGGACCGGCGCTTCGTCGGGCTCGGCAACTACGCGACCGCGCTGTCGGACGCCCTGTTCTGGCAGACGGTGCTCACCACCCTGATCATCACCGTGGCCACGGTGGGGGTGGAGCTGGTCATCGGGTTCGCGCTCGCGATGGTGATGCACCGGGCCGTCTTCGGGCGGCGGACCGTGCGGACCGCGATCCTGCTGCCCTACGGGATCGTCACCGTCATCTCCGCGTTCGCCTGGAAGTACGCCTTCGACGTCCAGTCGGGATTCGTCAACTCCTGGTTCGGGCTCGGCGACTTCGCCTGGTTCTCCGACCGCTGGGCGGCGCTGTTCGTGATCGTCCTGTCGGAGATCTGGAAGACGACCCCGTTCGTGTCGCTGCTGCTGCTCGCCGGGCTGGCGCAGGTGCCGGCCGACCTCGGCGAGGCCGCGACGGTGGACGGCGCGACGGCGTGGCAGCGCCTCAAGCGGGTCACGATCCCCAACATGAAGGCCGCGATCCTCGTCGCGGTGCTGTTCCGGACGCTGGACGCGTGGCGGATCTTCGACAACGTGTTCGTCATGACGTCCGGCCAGGAGAAGACCCAGGTGCTGTCGTTCCTGACCTACCAGCAGATCATCACCCGGACCGAGCTCGGCCTCGGCAACGCGGTCGGGGTGCTGCTGTTCCTGTCGGTGGTGCTGATCGCGGCCGTGTTCATCAAGGGGTTCCGCGTGGACCTGTCCCAGGTGCGAGGTGATCGCTGATGGAGTCGTCGCGCTCGAAGTCGCTGTGGATCGTCGCCTCGCTGCTGATCCTGGTGTGGACGGCCTTCCCGATCGTGTGGATCGTGATGCTGTCGTTCAAGCAGCCCAGCGAGATCGGCAACGTCCAGGGCTTCTTCCCCAAGACCTGGACGTGGGACAACTACGAGACGGTCTTCAAGACCGACCTGTTCACCTCGGCGCTGATCAACTCGATCGGCATCTCGCTGATCGCCACGTTCGTCGGGGTGGTGTTCGCGACGCTGGTCGCCTACGCCATCGCGCGGCTGGAGTTCCCCGGCAAGAGGCTGATCCTGTCGTTCGCGCTCGCCATCGCGATGTTCCCCGTGGTGTCGCTGGTCGGTCCGCTGTTCGACCTGTGGCGCAACATCGGCCTGTACGACACCTGGCCGGGCCTGATCATCCCCTACATCTCGTTCGCGCTGCCGCTCGCCATCTGGACGCTGTCGGCGTTCTTCCGCGAGATCCCGTGGGAGATGGAGCAGGCCGCGCAGGTGGACGGGGCCACCTCCTGGCAGGCGTTCCGCAAGGTGATCGTCCCGCTGGCGGCGCCCGGCGTGTTCACCGCCGCGATCCTGACCTTCTTCTTCTGCTGGAACGACTTCGTCTTCGGGATCTCGCTGACCTCCACCGACCGGGCCAGGCCCGTCCCGGCGGCGCTGGCGTTCTTCACCGGGGAGTCCTACTTCGAGCAGCCCACCACCGCCATCTGCGCCGCCGCCGTCGTCGTCACGGTCCCGGTCGTGATCATCGTCCTGGCGTTCCAGCGCCGCATCGTGGCCGGGCTGACGTCCGGCGCCGTCAAAGGCTGAGAGGAAACCATGGCCGCCATCACCATGAAGAACATCGTCAAGCGGTACGGCGACGGTTTCCCGGCCGTGAACGACGTGTCCCTGGACGTGCGGGACGGCGAGTTCATGATCCTGGTCGGGCCGTCCGGCTGCGGCAAGTCCACGCTGCTGCGGATGATCGTCGGGCTGGAGGACATCACGTCCGGCGAGATGGTCATCGGCGACCGGGTCGTCAACAAGGTCGCGCCGCGGGAGCGGAACCTGTCGATGGTGTTCCAGAACTACGCGCTCTACCCGCATCTCAGCGTGTTCGAGAACATCGCCTTCCCGCTCCGCCTCGCCAAGACCGCCGACGAGGAGGTGCGGCGGCGCGTGGCGGAGACCGCCGAGCTGCTGGAGCTGACCGAGCACCTGGACCGCAAGCCCGCGAACCTGTCCGGCGGGCAGCGGCAGCGGGTCGCGATGGGCCGCGCGATCGTCCGGCAGGCGGACGCGTTCCTGTTCGACGAGCCGCTGTCGAACCTGGACGCCAAGCTGCGCGGGCAGATGCGCACGGAGATCTCCCGGCTCCAGCGGCGCCTCGGCGTCACCACCGTGTACGTCACGCACGACCAGACCGAGGCGATGACGCTCGGCGACCGGGTCGCGGTGCTGCGCAAGGGCGTCCTGCAGCAGGTCGGGAGCCCGCGCGAGCTGTACGAGGAGCCGGTGAACCTGTTCGTCGCCGGGTTCATCGGATCGCCGTCGATGAACTTCCTGCCCGCGTCCGTGGACCGCGCGGCGGACGGCGTGTTCCTGGAGACGCCGCTCGGGCGGTTCGAGCTGCGCGACGCGCGCAAGGCGGCCGCGGTCGGCGACCGGTCGGTCGTGCTCGTCGGGATCCGCCCGGAGCACTTCGAGGACGCCTCGCTCGTCGGCGAGGAGAAGCAGGCGCGCGGCAGCCTCGTGCGGGTCCGGGTGGACGTGACCGAGTGGCTGGGCAACGAGCTGTACGCCTACGTCCCGTACGAGGCGCCCGAGGACCTCGCCGCACAGCTGCGGGACCTGTCGCGGGAGCTCGACGGCGACCAGTTGCGGACCCAGGCGGTCGTGGCGCTGGACGCGGCCAGCATGATCGCGCCGGGGCGCGGGGCGGAGCTGTGGATCGACACGACGCGGGTGCACCTGTTCGACCCGGCCACCGGCGAGAACCTGACCCGCGACGAGGAGCGCGTCGCGCAGCTCGACCGGCTCGCGGAGGAGTCGCGCGCCGCCCACCGGGAGGCGCAGCGCGAGCCGGCCGCCGAAACCGCGGGCGGGACGTCCGCGACGCGACCCTGAGCCGTGCACTTCGTCTTCACCCCGCCAGGGGAGTCGTCGGCCGGCCTGCTGGACCTGCCGTGGTCCGAGCCGCTCGACGCCTGGGACGACGAGCGGATCGTGGAGATCCGGCAGCGGGGCCTGTCCCGGCACACGGTCAGGTTCGTGTCCGAGGGCGGGGGCGTCTACGCGGTGAAGGAGCTGGACGCGCGGCTGGCGCGCCGCGAGTACCGGCTCCTGCGGCGGCTCCGCGAGCTCGGCCTGCCCGCCGTCGAGGTCGTCGGGGTGGTCGTGGACCGCCCGGAGCTGGACGCCGTCCTTGTCACCCGGTTCCTCGACCACTCCTCGTCCTACCGCGCGCTCTTCGCCAACGCGCGCTACGGCCACCCCACGGACCGGCTGCTGGACGCGCTGGTGGAGCTGCTCGTCCGGCTGCACCTGGCGGGCTTCATGTGGGGCGACTGCTCGCTGTCCAACGTCCTGTTCCGCATGGACGCCGGGGCGTTCGCCGCCTACCTGGTGGACGCGGAGACCGCCGAACTGCACCCCTCCCTCACCGAGGGGCAGCGCGGCTACGACCTCTCCCTCGCCCGCGAGCGGATCGCCGGGGAGCTGTTCGACCTCGCGGCCGCGGGCACGCTCCCCGGCGAGGTCGATCCGATCGACGTCGCGGACGACACCGTCCGCCGCTACCGGGGGCTGTGGGACGAGCTGACCCGCGAGGAGGTCCTTCGTCCCGACGAGCAGCGCTACCGCATCGCCGAGCGCCTGCGCCGCATCAACTCCCTCGGCTTCGACGTGGACGAGGTGGAGCTGGTGGACGCGGGGCCGTCCGGCGCCCGCCTGCGCGTCCGCACCCGCGTGGCCGAACCCGGCCACCACCGCCGCATCCTCATGGCCCGCACCGGGCTGGACGCGCAGGAGAACCAGGCCCGCCGCCTCCTCAACGACATCGCCGCCTACCGCGGCCACCTGGAGCGGGTCCGCGGCGGCCCGGTCCCCGAGGTGGTCGCGTCGAACCGGTGGCTGGCGGACGTGTACGAGCCGGTCGTCGCCGCGGTCCCGCCCGATCTGCGCGACCGGCTGGACGACGTCGAACTGTTCCACGAGGTGCTCGAACACCGCTGGTTCCTGTCCGAGAAGGCGGGACGCGACGTCGGAACGTCGGCGGCGGCGCGCGACTACCTCACCTCCGTCCTGCCGGAGGTGCCCGAGGGCCTGACAGAGACCGGCCGTCCTCCTGACCCCTCCGGTTGATCTTTCTGGCACGATCGGAGGCATGTACGAGCGCTTCGCCCACGAGTACGCCACCCATGCCGAGGACAGCTCCTACAACGCCCTCTACGACCGTCCCGCCGTGCTCGGCCTCGCGGGGGACGTGGCCGGCCTGACCGTCTTCGACGCCGCGTGCGGTCCCGGCCTCTACGCGCGGGAACTGCTCGACCGCGGCGCCCGCGTGGCCGGCTGCGACGTCAGCCCCACCTTCGTCGACATGGCCATGAAACGCACCGGAGGCCGCGCCGACCTGCGCGTCCACGACCTGTCCACGCCCGTGGCCTGGATGCCGGACGCCTCCGTCGACCTGGTGGTGCTGGCGCTGGCGCTGCACTACTTCGACGACCGCGTCGCGCTGCTGAAGGAGTTCCGCCGACTGCTGGCCCCGGGCGGCGCCGTCGTCCTCTCGACGGAGCATCCGATGGCGGGATGGCTGCGCCTGGGCGGCTCCTACTTCCTCGAAGAGCCTGTGGAGGAGTCGCTGAGCCCCGAACGGGACTGGCCGATCCGGGCGTGGCGGCGCCCCCTGACGGCGATCTGCGCCGAGTTCCGCGCCGCCGGGTTCCTCATCGAGGAGCTCCTGGAGCCGCGGCCCGTCCCCGAGATGGCCGACCGCTACCCGGAGGACCACGCGAAGCTGGAGCAGTCTCCCGCCTTCGTCGCCTTCCGCCTGATCCCGTCGCGCTCCTGAACTCCCGCTGAGCTCCCCGCGAGGCGCCCGGCCGGATCTCTCCCGACCGGGCGTTCCGCCGTGCGTCCGTTTCGCCGGTCTACGCGGGCGTCTCGGTGATCTCCCAGCGCCCCACCTCGCGGTAGTCCGAGTCGTAGACGGCGGACCCGTCCCCCGGCCTCAACTCGTAGTGCCGGACGTTCCCGCCCCAGTACCGCAGGATCCGCCCCAGTTCGGCGACGGCGTCCTGCGCGACGGCGCCCTCACTCATGTCCACTTCGAGAACGAACTTCACGCACCCGCCTCCCATCGATCAACACCTTCAAGGGTGTCATTGAAACTCCCAGTGAGGCTTTGGTCGCCAAACAGCTGACGGGCAGCGGCCAACCCTCAACAGCGATGGCGGGCTGGCTGCTGCTCACCTGGGACGGCGCCGGGAAGCAGGGGCCGTGCACAGCGCGCCGGGTGCGCTGTGCCCGCCGGGCGGTCCGATGGAACGGGTGCTCCTGCCCGCGGTGAACGCGGTGCGCGGCCAGGCCGGACGTCCGCCGATCGACCGGCTGTGGGACGCCTGGACGCCGTTCCTCCCGCTGTGCACCAGCATCCGGGAACTGGACCCCCTTGCCGGCTAGGCGCCGCCGTCGTTCGACTACGTCGGGCCGGTGCGCGACGAGCATCCGCCCTCCGGCCGGCGCCTGCCGTGGGCCGCGGACGACACCCGCCCGCTGGTGGTGGCCGGTTTCTCGACCGGGCCGGCGTGGGACCAGACGTCGCGCGTCCAGCGCACCCTCGACGCCCTCGCCGATGGGCGCCACCGGGCCCGGCGTACGCGGCGGCCCGGCCGAAATGTACGCAGGCGTCAGCTGAGCTTCTTCACCAGCAGCTCGAACTCCAGGTCGTCGCGCTTGGGCAGGCCGAAGCGCTCGTCGCCGTAGGGGAACGGGCTCGTCTCGCTGGTCCGGGTGTAGCCGCGCCTGACGTACCAGGCGATCAGATCCTCGCGCAGGCTGATCACCGTCATGCGCATCTCGGTCGCGCCCCACTGCTCGCGCGCCCGCCGTTCGGCCTCGGCCAGGACCCGGCGGCCGAGCCCGCCGCCCTGCTGGGACGGGCTGACGGCGAACATGCCGAAGTAGGCGTGCCCGCCGCGGTCCTCCAGCTGGCAGCAGGCCGTGAGCGCGCCGTCCGTCTCGGCCACCAGCATCACCGCCCGCGGGTCGTGCACCACGGCCGCCACGGCCTCCGGGTCCGTGCGCTGGCCGTCCAGAAGGTCGGCCTCGGTGGTCCAGCCGTCGCGGCTGGAGTCCCCGCGGTAGGCGCTCTCGACGAGCGCGACGAGGGCCGGGACGTCGTCCGCCGCGGCCGTCCGGAAAATCGGTTCCACGCTGTCCACCAGGTCCGTGCTGCTCACCAGGTCCGTCTCGCCCACGAGCGCCGAGCCGCGCGCGAGCTCCGAGCCGCGGGCCGCTTTCCGGGGCCGGGGCCGCCTGCGGGCTCGCGTCGCTCGTCGGGTGCGACTCTAGCCGGGCCGCGGTCCCGATCCGCACAGGGCCGGTGGGGTGTAACACGACGAGGCTCTCCTACCAAGAAGACCAAACAGCACATGGCGGGAGGCCCTTGGATGGGAGATGGGAAGTCGGCCGTGGAAACGGATCCGGCGGACGTCGCCGCGATCGGTCGTGATCCTTCGGCGCTGGAGGTCTTCTACCGGCGGCATGTCGGGGACGTGACCCGCTTCGTGGCCCGCCGGATCTCCGACCCTCACACGGTCGACGATCTGACCACGGAGGTGTTCCTGGCGGCGATCGACGCATCCGGGCGATACCAGGCCGGCCGGGGAAGCCCGCGAGCGTGGTTGCTGGGCATCGCCCGGAACGTGGTGGCCGCCGAGTGGCGGCGCCATGCCGGTGAGCGCGACAAGGCGCGGCGGGCAGGGGGCCATCGCCATCTGGACGGCGACGACACCCCGCTCGCGGGCTATCAGGAACGGCGGCTGGCCGAGCTGACCGCGGCGGTCGTCGCCAAAACGGAGCGGGACGCTCGCGCGTCGGCGGCCCGGCCGCCGCGCCGGTCGCGGGCGGTGCGCCGGCGACGGGCGTGGGGCCTCGCGGGGGCGGCGTGCGCGGCGTGCGCGGTCGCCGGCGTTCTTCCGGTCTGGACAGGTGGCGCTCAGCCCGCCTACGCGGTGACCCGGGATCCGTCCGGCCTGGTCACCGTCAAGGTCACCGGGAGGACCCTGGCCTCACGTGATGCTGACGCGCTCTCGCGAGAACTGCGCTCGCTGGGCGTGCCGGCGGTCGTGTACTCCATCCCGGAGGGCCAGGTGTGCCCGCAGCCCTATGCCCGGCAGGTCGATCTCCCGCCGAACGTGTACGACATGCCGGACGGCCTCTACACCGTGCCGAGTGATCTCCCGGGGCCGGGCGGCGGCTGGAAGATGACGATCAACCCGGGCCACTTCGGGCGCGGCCAGTTCATGATCTGGACGTTGACCACCTCCGGGGTCTACGAGCAGGACGGCCGGCGCACCGGATCCGGGACCTCGGTCGGCACCTACCTGGTCAGCGGACGGGTCGTCCCGTGCCGCAACCGGCCGGCCCCCCAGGTCCCGACACCGCGGCCACCGGCAGGAAAGAAGGACGGCAGGACGGTCTCCATCACCGACACCGGCGGCTACGTCTCCTTCGCGGACTCGGACTGACCGGCCTGGTCGACGCGGCAGCCGGGGCCCAGCGGACGGGTGATCGTCCAGTAGCGGCGGAAGCGGCACTTCGCGATCTTCCAGTGGTCGTCCTCGACCACGTACTCGTCGTCGTACTCGCCGGTGCTCACCGACTCGGTGCCGTCCTCCAGGTTCACCTGGCGGAACTTGAGCGTCCAGCGTCCCGACGCGCGCGTCCCGTCGTGGACGGTGATGTCCGGGTGCGTCGCGTGGTGCATGTCGAGGACGGCGTTCCGGCCGTCGACCTTCCGGAGCGCGATCGCCTCGAAGACCCTGACCATGCCCTCCGCGTCGTCGAACGCGCCCAGCCGGCCGTAGTCGATCGAGGCGCCCGAGGCGACGAAGCAGGCCCGGAACCCGTCGGGGTCCTTGGCGTCGCAGGCCCGCAGGTAGCGGTGCTTGAGCGCCTTGATCTCCTCGATGGCCTCCAGCCGGGCGACGCGCGCGGCGAGGTCGGGACTCGGGGGCTGCGACCTCGGGAGTTGTGACATGGTGGCCCGACCTTCGCCGACGGGACGGCCGCCCGTCCAACCGCCGTCCCGGTGAACGGGAGGACGGAGCGCCGCGCCGCGCGCGAGGCTTCAGGATCGTCCTGGCGGAGGGAGGACCTGGTATGAGCTTCCGCGAGCAGCACCACATGCTGGACGCGGGTGACGTCACCCTTCACGCCGTCGAGCAGGGCGACGGTCTCCCGGTGGTGATGTGCCATGGTTTCCCGGGCCTCTGGTACAGCTGGCGGCGGCAGCTCCCGGCTCTGGCCGCGGCGGGATACCGGGCCATCGCCCTCGACATGCGCGGATACGGGCGCAGCAGCCGCCCGCCTTCGCCGCGGGCCTACGACCGGCGGCACACCGTCGCCGACCTCGTCGGCGTCCTGGACGCCCTGGACATCGACGAGGTCGTTTGCGCGGGCCACGACTTCGGGGCGGCTCTCGTCTGGGACCTCCCCCAATGGGCCCCTGGACGGGTCAAGGCGCTGATGCAGCTGAGCGTGCCGCGCATGCCCGTCTCGAAGCGTCCGCCCACCGAGCTGTACGCGCGCATGGCCGAACAGCACTTCGTGCATGTGCACTACTTCCAGGAGGAGGGGCCTGCGGACGAGGAGTTGGGGGCCGAACCAGACCGTTTCCTGGCGAACGTCTTCTGGGCGCTCAGCGGCGGTTACCGGTACCTCGACATCTGGCAGCACCCGAGCGAGGGAAACGGATACCTCGATGTGCTCCCCGAAGCCCCGCCTCTGCCATGGCCATGGTTGTCGCAGGACGAGTTCGCCTTCTACGCCGACGAGTTCCGCCGGACGGGCTTCACCGGTGGCCTCAACTGGTATCGGGCCTACGACCACGTGTGGAACGAGAAGCAGAGCCGTCCGGACGAGCCTGTCACCGTTCCCACGCTGTTCGTCGTGGGCGAGCGCGATCCCGTCCTCCAGATGATGGGGTCCGACGCACTGGAGCAGATGGAGACTCAGGTGCCGGGCCTGCGCGGCGTGCACGTCATCGAGGGCGCCGGCCACTTCGTTCAGATGGAGGCGCCCGACCAGGTCAACGCCGCCATGCTCGCCTTCCTCGCCGCCTTGTGACCGGTGGGCGGCCCGCACCGCGCGGCCAGGATCCGCGCCGCCTCACCCTCCACGTCCATGGGGGACACGCTACGCCGCCGCGCTACGGGGCCGTATTCAGCATTACGCGCGCCTGTT
>NZ_JBFARL010000028.1:0-61960 GCF_040674655.1 Actinomadura sp. NPDC049753
CCGCGCGCGGCGCCGGCCCGGCGATCGCGGCGGCGTCCCTCGCGGCGGGCGCGGTCGTGGCGGTGGCCCGCGTCCACGCCGGCGAGCTGGGCGGCGGCGACGCCGGGTACGGCTCCGTCCTGACCGCGCTCACGGTGGGGCTCGGTTTCGGGCTGTTCCTCGGACCGCGCGTGCTCGTCCCGTTCAGCCGCCGCCGCCTGCTCGGCCTCGCGGTGATCGCCGCCGCGCTCGCGCTGGTCGTGCTCGCCCTCGTCCAGAACCTCGTCGTCGTGGTGTTCGCGACGGCGTTCCTCGGCGTCTTCGCCGGGGCCGCGTGGTCGACCGCGAAGATGGCGGCGCACGACCCCGAGGCGCCGGAGGGCGCCCGCCCGGCGGCGTACCTGCGGTCGGTCGCGCTCATCACCGCGCTGCTCTCGTTCGCCGTCGTCCCGCTGATCGCGGCGGCGGCCGGATCCCACCGCCTCGACCTCGGCGGCGGCGTCTACGACGCCTACGGGACCGGCGTCGCCCTGCTGGCCGCGGCCGTCCTCGCCCTGGCGGCCGGGCTGCTGGCGTACCGGCGGCTGGACGACCGGCGCGGCATCCCGCTCGTCCCCGACCTGCGCGCCGCCCTGCACGGCGAGATCTACACGCCGCCGGAGCAGGCCGCCGCGGCCCCGCAGCCCGTCCACCGCAACCGCGGCGTGTTCATCGCCTTCGAGGGCGGGGAGGGCGCGGGCAAGACGACGCAGGCGCGGCTCGCCGCGATCTGGCTCCGCGACCACGGCTACGACGTGGTGACCACGCACGAGCCGGGCGCGACCAAGATCGGGATGCGGCTGCGCGCGATGCTGCTGGACCGCGACACCACCGGCCTGTCCGACCGCGCCGAGACCCTGCTGTACGCCGCCGACCGCGCCGACCACGTGGCCAACGTGATCAAGCCGGCGGTGGACCGCGGCGTGATCGTGGTCAGCGACCGCTACGTCGACTCGTCCCTGGCCTACCAGGGCTTCGGGCGGGGGCTCCCGGTGGAGGACATCGCCCGCGTCAACGCCTGGGCGACCGGCGGCCTCGTCCCCGACCTGACCGTCCTGCTGGAGATCCCGCCGGAGGCCGGCCTGCGGCGGCTGCCGGCGCCCGCCGACCGCATCGAGTCGGAGTCGCAGGAGTTCCACGAGCGGGTCCGCGAGGGCTTCCGCGCCCTCGCCGAGGCCGACCCGGACCGCTACCTGGTCCTGGACGCGAGCCGGCCGCAGGGCGAGCTGAGCCGGGAGATCCAGTACCGCATCCGGGAGATCCTGCCCGACCCCGTCCCGCTCGGCACCGAGGACGCCACGAGCACGTTCCCGGTCATCACCGACTTCTGAGCCCGCTAGCCTCTGTTCCATGAGCGTGTGGGACGACCTGGTGGGGCAGGAGCCCGTCATCGCGCAGCTGTCCTCGGCGGCGGAGCGGACGGGCGGGCTCGCGCACGCGTGGCTGTTCACCGGGCCGCCCGGGTCCGGGCGCGTGGCCGCGGCGCGGGCGTTCGCCGCCGCGCTGCAGTGCACGGAGACGCCGCGCGGGTGCGGGCACTGCGCGTCCTGCCACCAGGTGCTCCAGGGGACGCACGCCGACGTCGAGGTCGTCCGGCCGCAGGGGCTGTCGTTCGGCATCAGGGACGCCCGCGCGCTGGTGCTGCGGGCCTCGTCGTCGCCGAGCGGGAGCGGCCGCCAGATCGTGCTGTTCGAGGACGCCGACCGGGCCACCGAGGGCGCCGCGAACGCGCTGCTGAAGGCGATCGAGGAGCCGCCGCCGCGGACGGTGTGGCTGCTGTGCACGCCGTCGCCGGAGGACCTGCTCGTCACGATCAGGTCGCGCTGCCGGCTGGTGACCCTGCAGACGCCCCCGATCGCGGCGATCGCCGACTTCCTCGTGCAGCGCGACGGCGTCGAGCGCGAGACCGCCGAGGTGGTGGCGCGGGCGGCGCAGGGGCACATCAGCCGGGCGCGCCGGCTCGCCTCCGATCCGCGGATGCGGCGGGTGCGCGAGCAGGTGGTGGCGGTGCCGCGCCGGCTGACCGGGGTGAGCGCGGCGGTCGCGGCGGCGGAGACGCTGGTGAACGCGGCGAAGGCGGAGCGGGACGCGCAGACGGCCGAGCTGAACGACGCGGAGACCTCCGCCCTGCGCAAGGCGCTCGGCGAGAGCGAGAAGGGGCGGATGCCACGCGGGACGGCGGGCGCCCTCAAGGAGCTGGAGGACCGGCAGAAGTCGCGGGCGACGCGGATCCTGCGCGACGCCCTGGACCGGACTCTGCTCGACCTCGCGTCCTACTACCGGGACGTCCTGACGCTGCAACTGGGGGCGGGGAGCGAGCTGGTCAACATCGAGCTCGGCCCCGAACTCCGGTCGGCCGCGGGGGACGGACGCCCGGAGGACACCCTCCGGCGCCTCGATGCGATCATGGACTGCAGGGAGCGGTTGGCGGCGAACGTCAATCCGCAGCTGGCGTTCGAGGCGCTGACCTTGGCGTTGCGTAACGGGTGATACGGGCGGGGCTTACACAACTTGTCCCCATTCGTTACATTTCCGTACGCGACTCTCAATGAGCGCCCCCGTAACGTTCGCTGGCTGATCGACCGAAATCCGGTTGGTTAACCCCCACAGCCAGGAGGTCTGCCTTGCGGCGAGCCTTGATTTCCGCCGCGTGCGCCGTCACCACCGTGACGGCCCTCGCGTTCCCAGCATCCGCGGCTCCGGGCCAAGCACAGGCGAAGGGCGAGGTCTCGGAGTACGTCGTCCTCTACAAGGAGGGCGCGTCCCTCGGGCAGGCCCACCAGGCCGTCTCCGCCGCCGGCGGCAAGGTCGTGCACGAGAACCGCGACGTGGGCGTTGCGACCGTCACGTCCCAGAACCCCGAGTTCATCCACGCCGTGATGAACCAGCGGGCGCTGGACGGCGTCGCGCACAACCGGATCATCGGTGAGGCTCCCAAGACCGAGAAGAAGGCCCCGAAGGTCGAGAAGCTGACCGGGGCCGTCCACGGCGCCAAGAACCAGGCCGCCCCCACGGGCAAGCCGTCCAAGGACACCGAGCCCTTGGCCGACCTGCAGTGGGACATGAAGCAGATGCACGCCACCGCGGACGGCTCCTACAAGAAGGAGCCGGGTGACCGGCGCGTGCTGGTCGGCGTCCTCGACACCGGCGTGGACGGCGACCACCCGGACATCGCGCCGAACTTCAACCGCAAGCTCAGCCGCAACTTCACCCGCGACATCCCGACCGACGCCAACGGCAACGAGGTCGACGGGCCCTGCGAGTTCACGTCGTGCGTCGACCCCAACGACTGGGACGACAACGACCACGGCACGCACGTCGCGTCCACGATCGCCTCGCCCCGCAACGGCCTCGGCATGGCGGGCGTCGCGCCGAACGTGTCGATCGTGAACCTGCGCGTCGGGCAGGACTCCGGCTACTTCTTCCTCCAGCCGACCGTCGACGGCCTGACCTACGCGGCCAAGCACGGCATCGACGTCGTCAACATGTCGTACTACATCGACCCGTGGCTGTGGAACTGCGGCAACAACCCCGCCGACAGCCCCGAGGACCAGCTGGAGCAGCGGACGATCATCAAGGCGGCGCAGCGCGCCCTGGACTTCGCGCACGACCGCGGCGTCACGCTGATCTCCGCGGCGGGCAACGACCTCGTCGACTACACCAAGACGAACGCGGACGGCAGCAGCCCCGACTTCCCGTCCACGCCGGGCGAGGAGCCGCACGACCGCACCGTCCCGGCGAGCTGCGTGTCGATGCCGTCCGAGGGTGAGAACGTCATCCCGGTCTCGGCCACCGGCCCGAGCGGCCGCAAGTCGTACTACAGCAGCTTCGGCAACGGCTACGTCGCGGTGGCGGCGCCCGGCGGCGACAAGGTCGACAACGCCGCGCAGCGTCCGGACGACAAGGGCGGCATCTGGGCGGCCTACCCCGAGCGGCTCGCGAAGGAGCGCGGCGAGCTGAACGCCGACGGCACGCCGAAGGTGTCGTACATCATCCGCAGCTGCAAGGGCGACAAGTGCGCCTACTACCAGTCGATCCAGGGCACCTCGATGGCGTCCCCGCACGCGGTCGGCGTCGCGGCGCTCATCGTCAGCAAGTACGGGCACCGGGACCGCAGCGGCGGCCTGACCATGGACCCGCGTCTCGTCGAGCAGGTGCTGCGCGGCACCGCGACCCCCAAGGAATGCCCGAGCCCGGCGACGGTCGAGTACGTCTGGTACACCCAGGTGAACGGCCAGTGGGTGAAGCACACCTCCACCCAGACCTGTGAAGGCTCGAAGGGCCAGAACGGGTTCTTCGGCAGCGGCGTCGTGGACGCGCTGAACGCCGTCTCGCGCTGACCCCTCCAGAACCACCCCAGGACGCGACCCCCGGCTCCGGCCGGGGGTCGCGTTCTTTTCCGCGTCCTGCGGTCCCGGACCCTCGTGCATGATGGGGGGATGCCGTACCGAGTCACCTTCGTCTGCACGGGCAACATCTGCCGCTCCCCGATCGCCGAGTGGGTTCTGCGCCACCACGTCGAGAAGGAGGGCCTGGACGTCGAGGTGGACAGTTCGGGCACCGGCGGCTGGCACGTCGGCGACGGGGCCGACCAGCGGACGGTCGCGGCGCTGGAACGCGCCGGCTACCGGTCGGCGCACATCGCGCGGCAGTTCGACGCCGCCTGGTTCAACGGCTACGACATGATCATCGCGATGGACGCGAGCCACGAGAAGGCGCTGCGCTCGATGGCGCCGACCTGGCAGGCGCGCGGGAGCATCCGGCGGCTGCGCGAGTTCGACCCGGACGCGGGCGACGACCTCGACGTCCCCGACCCCTACTACGGCGGCCGCGCCGACTTCGACCTCGTCCTGGAGCAGGTGGAGGCGGCTATGCCGGGCCTGCTCAAGGAGATCCGCTCGGCGCTTGAAGACCACTGAGCGCGTGCGGCTGGAAGGGCTGCTCGGAACCGAGGTCGAGGACGTCCACGACCTCGGCTCCAGCCATTCCTGGACCTTGCACAGGGCTTCCCTGGCCGACGGCCGCGAGGTCTTCGTGAAGGCGGCCCAGGACCAGGCGGGCGTGTTCGCGGCAGAGGCGGCCGGGCTGCGCTGGCTGGGGGAGGCGGGCCCCGGGACTCCCGTCCCCGAGGTCGTGGCGGCGGACGACCAGATGCTCGTCCTGCCGTGGCTGCCCTCGGCTCCACCGTCCCGCGAAGCGGCCGAACGTCTCGGACGGGAACTGGCGGCCCTGCACACCGGGAACCGTCCCGGCGCCTACGGCGCGCCCTGGGACGGTTTCATCGCCGACCTTCCCTTGGACAACACATCGGACGACCGCTCCTGGCCCGCCTGGTACGCCGAACGCCGCCTCGAACCGTTCCTGCGCCTCGGGGCCAGGCATCTCTCGTCCGGTGACGTCCGCCTTGTGGAGCGCGTCATGGCGGACATCGAGACGCTCGCCGGGCCGCCGGAGCCGCCTTCCCGCATCCACGGGGACCTGTGGTCGGGGAACGTCCTGTGGACGGGCGAGCGGGCGCTGCTCATCGACCCGGCCGCGCACGGCGGGCACCGCGAGACCGACCTCGCCATGATGGCGCTGTTCGGGACACCGCACCTCGACACCGTGCTCGGCGCCTACGATGAGGCCGCGCCCCTGGCTGACGGGTGGCGTTCCCGCGTCCCGTTGCACCAGTTGCATCCGCTGCTGGTCCATGTGGCGCTGTTCGGCGGGTCGTACCGGGCGTCCATGGTGGAGGCGGCCCGCGCGTCCCTCGGCTGAGGCGGCTCACGACTTGGTAACTCCGCGTTCATGGGTTTTTGTCGCGATCCATATGCGGTAGAAACGACGGGCGATCCGGCAGGAAGGTTAGGTAGGCAACCCCATGGACGACGGCAGGCGCGAGGACCCGGGTAACCGTCTCGGCTCGTGGAAGGGTCTCGTCCCTCTCGGCGTGGCCGCCACGGCCGCGCTGCTCATCGGCGGGGGCGTGGACATGGTGCACCGCCACCAGCGCGCCGCCGACAAGGAGCACGAGGCCAAGCCCGCCGCCAAGGCCGAGAAGACCGGACCGCAGTTCGTCGTCGGCGTCACCCAGAAGGGCGCCTCCCTCCTCGTCCGGGACGTGCGCACAGGCACGAACGTGGGGCTGCCCGTCGCCGCCCCGCAGGGCCGCCGCTTCCACCGCGTCGCGGCGCTGAAGGACGGCTCGTACATCCTCGCCACACCCGGTCCCCGTGACGTCACCTTCCAGCGCCTCCGCTTGGGCGACGGACGTCCCAAGGACCTCAAGCCCATTCCGAAGGCGATCGTCCTTGGCGTCTCCACGGTCTGGTCGGACCTCGCCGTGACCCCGGACGGCACACAGTTCGCCTACGTCACCTACAAGGGCGCGAGCGCGCGCGTGGACGTCGTCGCTCCGGAGACCGGTGTCCACAAGGTGTGGACGACCAAGCTGCGTGCCCGCGTCGGGAGCCTCTCCTGGTCCGGCACCACACTGTCCTTTGTCTGGAGCCCGGTCGGCACGGGGAAGCACCAGGTCCGCACAATCGACACCAGCGGCGCCGCGGGTGACCTCAAGTCGAGCAAGGCCGTCATGCCCCTGCCCAAGGGCAGTTTCAACGCTGTCATGAGCCGGGACGGCACTTCCCTTATCGCGGCCATAGCGAAGAACTCCGAAGTGACCCTTCAGACCTTCACGCTGCAGGGAAACCCCGCCAAGACCCTGTGGACCCAGAAGGTGAAGGGCGCCCCCACCGGCCTCGACATAGCCCACAACGGTCACGGCGTCATCGTGACCGCAGGCGACCTGTATGCGCAGGGCGTCCCGACCGTTCCGGCAGGGGATCTCGCCGACGCCGCCTGGTGAGACCTAGAGTGGGGCGCATAAAACCGGGCGAACGGAGCGAAACGTGGGCATGATGATGGCCGTCAGCTTCACCCGTTACGGCCGCCTGTTCTACCTCGATCCGGGCCCGCACAGCCCCAAGGTCGGCGACAAGGTCCTCGTCCCCACCGACTCCGGCCCCGAGGTCGCCGAGTGCGTGTGGGCCCCGCAGTGGGTGTCCGAGGACGTCGACGGCCTCCCCGAGTGCGCCGGCCCCGCCACCGACGAGCACCTCGCCCGCGACGAGGCCAACCGGCGCCGCCGCGCCGAGGGCCGCTCCATCGCCAAGCGCCTCATCCGCAAGCACGACCTCCCGATGAAGGTCATCGGCGTCGACTACCTCGACGCCGACAACATCTTCAAGATCTACTTCACCGCCCCGCACCGCGTCGACTTCCGCGCCCTCGTCCGCGACCTGGCCCGCGGCATCAAGGCCCGCGTCGAACTGCGCCAGGTCGGCCCCCGCGACGAGGCCCGCCTCCAGGGCGGCATCGGCCCCTGCGGCCGCGACCTGTGCTGCGCCACCTTCCTCAAGGACTTCGAGCCCGTCTCCGTGCGCATGGCGAAGGAACAGGACCTCCCGGTCAACCCACTCCGCATAGCCGGCGCCTGCGGCCGCCTGATGTGCTGCCTCAAGTACGAGCACCCCCTCTACATGGAGTTCAAGGAGAAGGCGCCGCGCCTGGGGGCGCGGGTCAGCACCCCGGAGGGCGAGGGCCAGGTCATCGGCTACAACGTCCCCGGCGACCGCGTCACGGTGAAGGTGGGCTCGCGCCGCTGCTCCTGCCCGTCCGCCTCGGTCTGCTCCCCTCGCCAGCAACACGACGCCCACTACGCCCCCTCGAACCAGAGCGAGCCCGATTAGGAAAATGGCTTCTTGAAGTACTGCGCCCAGCCCGCCGACTGCCCGTTGAACCCGGGTTCGCGGGCGGCGTGGTCGGCGCCATGCCCGATCAGCGGCCGCGCGATCGACAGCTCGCCGGCCGCCGCCGCTCCTTATGGGGTGGAGAGAAGCGCGCCCTTTTCGTCGTCCATGCCTGCGGCGAGGAACCGAGTGGTGCCCGGTATGCGGGTGATGGCGCGGGCCTCGAAAAGGCTGAAGCCGGACGCTTGGATCCTGGTGCTGGTCCAAGTGCCCGTGGCGGTTCGGTGGGCGAGGGTCGATTCGGTGGCGTTGACGTCGGCGGAACCGATGAGCCAGACGCCGCCGTCCGCGTCGATGATCGGGGCGCCGAACGGACTGAACCGTCCTGCCTTCTTCATGGCGCTTTCGGCCGTCCAGCGGCGTCCGTCGGCGTCGCCGTGCAGGAGAAGGGACGACAGCTGGAGGTCGCCCGGGCCCAGCGGCTGGGTGCGGGTGCCGTCCATCTCGCTGGACGGGATGCCCCCGGCGCCCTCGGCGGTGATCCAGATGCCGGCGGCCGTGGCGGTGATCGTGCTGAGCCGGTACGTCGTGTCCTCGAAGCCCTTCCTCTTCCCGGCGGGCAGGACGCCGTCCAGCGGGACGGGCTTCCAGCCGGAGCCGTCCTGGTGGTACAGCTCGTTCTCGAAGGTGAGCGCCCAGATGTCACGGGCGGAGCGAGCGCTCGTGCGGGCGATCCGGAACGGCAGCTTCGTCTCCGACCATCCGTCCGCCGAACGGGTCCAGCCCGTCGCGGCGGCGTGCGAGCCCGTGCCGAAGACCCGGACGTCCCGCGGGGAGAAGACCTCCAGCGCCGTAACGGTGAATCCCGGAAGGCGGCGGTCGATCGTCCAGCGTTCGCCGTCCCAGTGAAGGACGGTCGAGCTCGACCCGCCGAGGGTGACCGCCCAGACATCGGACGCCGCGGACGCCCCCGCCGCCTTGACCGCGCCGATCCGCCCGCCCGGAAGGTCGACCTTGCTCCAGCGGCGGCCGTCCCAATGCCGGGCCGTCGGCCGCCACACCGTGTCATCCGAGCCGCGCCCGCCGAACGCCCACACGTCCTCCGGACCCGACGCGACGATCTGGGGATCGACCCGCAGCGACACGTCCTCGACCTCCACCCGCCACGGCGCGCCCCCGGCTTCCGCCCTCCATGGCGTCGGCTGGACGGCCGGGACTCCGCACCCCCCGAGGGCGAGCAGGGCCACAACGCCGGTTATCGGCAAACGAAATCTCATACGCCCTCCATCCCGAAACGGTCGACCCATCCTCCGCCCGCGGAGAGCCCGGCGGATGAGCACCCGTACCTAGGACGCGTGGCCTTCCGTACTCACCGTCGACCAGGGCATTCGCGGGTCTCGTCGTGATGTTGCTATACGGGCGCTGGCAACCTTGGCACCTTCCTCCCCTTGCCGGGGCGCTGTGTTTTTCACACCATTCCGGCAAGCCGCCGTTTCCCCGCAGGAGGTATTCCGTGAGACTGCGCGTCGCGATCTTGCTCGCGGGCATCGTCGCCGTCCTGACCGCCACAGGCACCAGCGCGTCCGCTTCGCCGGGGGACGTGCGTCCCGTCGCGGCGCCGGGCGCGGAAGGGGGGCGGGCGATCTACGGTGCCGGTGTGCGCTGCACGCTCGGGTTCAACGTGCGGCAGAACGGCACGTACTACTTCCTCACCGCGGGCGGCTGCGCCCAGGTCGGCATGCCGATCTACGCCGATCCGGCGATGACCGTCCAGCTCGGGACGGTCGTCTCGGTGACGAACGCCTCCGTCGCGCTCGTCCGGTACGTGGAGCCTTCGGTGGAACGGCCCGGCAGCGTCTACCTCTACCCCGGCTCGCAGGACATCACGACGGCGGGCCGGCCGGTGGTCGGACAGCGCGTCTGCCGCAGCGGGCCCACGACGGGCCTGCGCTGCGGCAGCGTGACGGCCATCAACGTGACCGTGAACTTCCCCGAGGGGACGATCACCGGGCTCGCGAGGACCTCCATATGCACGGAGCCCGGGGACGGTCCCGGGGCTCCGTATTTCTCGGGCAGTACCGCGGTGGGGCTGGGAATCGGTGGGGTCGGGGACTGCGCCAGCGGCGGGTCGTCCTACTTCCAGCCGATCTCTCCGGTGCTCAGCGCCTTCGGCGTCAGCGTGTACTAGCGCTTGGGGAGGAGCTGGGCGAGGGCCGCGGTGACGCCGCAGAAGGCCATGACCGGGAAGAGCGACGCCCGGAAGGCGTCGGCGACCTCGCCCAGCGCGCCGTAGAAGACGATCCCGACGAGCGCGACGCCGAGGGCGTTGCCGACCTGCTGCGCGGTGGAAAGGACGCCCGCGGCCGAGGCGGCGTGCCGGTCGGTCACACCGGCCAGGACCAGTGCCGACAGGGGCGCCAGGACGAACCCCATGCCCGCGCCCACGAGGGCCAGACCCGGGATGAGCCAGCCGATGGCGTGCCCGGTCTCGGCGAGCAGGAGGAGGCAGCCCGCCGCCTGCACCGCGGCGCCCAGCGCGAGGACCTGCCGTCCCAGGCGGGCGGCGATGGCCGTGGCGCGGGTGGACGCGGCGAAGTAGCCCGCGCCCAGCGCGACGAAGAGCAGGCCCGACTCCAGAGCGCTGAGACCGCGTCCCTGCTGGAGGTACAGGGCGAGATAGAGGAAGAAGGACGCCATCGCCAGGGTGTAGACGAGTGCCAGGCCGCTGCCGACGCGGAACGCGGGCTCGCGGAAGAGGCTGGGCGCGACCAGCGGGGCGCTGCTCCGGCGCTGGGAGAGGACGAAGGCGGCGAGCAGGACGGTCGACGCGGCGAGCGACGCCCACGTCCAGGCGGGCCAGCCCAGGCGGCGTCCCTCGATCAGCGGCAGGACGAGCGCGACGAGACCGAGGGTGACCAGGACGGTTCCCGTGACGTCGAGGCGGGTTCCCGTGGTGCGCGGCTGGGACGGGACGGTCCGGCGGATCAGCGCCAGCGTGACGACCCCGACCGGGACGTTGATCAGGAAGATGCTGCGCCATCCGGTGCCGAACAGGTTCGCCTGGATCAGCACGCCCCCGATGAGCTGCCCGAACACGCCGCCCAAGCCCATCGCGAGGCCGTATGCGGTGAACGCCTTGGCGCGCGCCTCCCCGGTGAACACGCCGTTGATGATCCCGAGAACCTGCGGCATCAGGAGCGCCGCCGCGAGCCCCTGCACCACTCTGGCGGCGATCAGCGTGCCGGAGGACGGGGCGAGGCCGCACGCGAGCGAGGCGGCCGTGAACACCGCGAGACCGACCGCGTACATCCGGCGGCGTCCGCCCAGGTCGCCGAGGCGGCCGCCGGTGATCAGCCCGCTGCCGAGCGCCAGCCCGAACCCGGCGACGACCCACTGGATCGCCGTCGCGCCGGCGCCCAGATCGGCCTGGATGTCGGGGATCGCCACGTTCACGATGAAGAAGTCGAGCGTGGTGATGAAGATGCCGGTGAGCAGGACGAGCAGGGCGGCGACGGACGCGGTGGGCGAGGCCGCGGCCTCGCGCGGGCGCCGGCCCGCCACTGGAGTCGCCGTGTGCGACATGGTCTCTCCTCAGATCGATCGTTATCCGCATCCAGACGATCTCGCCCGGGAGGTCGTGAAGGCGATGACCTGTGGGGTAATGCCGCGGCGTAATTGGGTTGTGCGGCCGGCGCCGGCCGATCTAGCGTCCCCTCCCATGGACTGGGACAGGCCCGCGCGGAAACTCGGGATCGACGACCTGGCCGCCTGCCAGCGGCTCGCCGAAGACCGCGATTGGGGGCGCGAGGACCGCAAGTGGCGGTTCCTCTTCTCGGTCGGCGACGTCTACGGCATCGACGACGGGGAGGGCGGTCTCGCCGCGGCGACGGTGTCGACCCCATACGGCGCGGACGTCGCCGCCATCAGCATGGTGCTGGTGGCGAAACGCTACGAACGGCGTGGTCTGGGCTCCCGCATCATGCGGCACGCCATGGACAACACCGACACGAAGAGCTTCAGCCTGACGGCCACCGAATACGGACGCCCGCTCTACGAGCGTCTGGGGTATCGCTCCGTCGGGCTCTGCACGACGTACACGGGCATGGGCAAGGGGCCGTCCAAGGGGGGTGTCTCCGTCCCAGCGGAGGCGGCGGACATGCCCGCCGTCCATGCACTCGACACCGAGGTCTTCGGCGCGGACCGTTCACGTCTGGTCGACGGACTGCCGTCGTTCTGCGAGACGTTCCATGTCGTCCGGGACGAGTCGGGCCTCAAGGGGTTCGGGGGCGTGTGGTGGAACGACGACAGGGCCGTCGTCGGCCCCGTCACCGCGCACGACACCGAGACCGCCCTCGCCCTCGTCGAAGAGATCGTCCCGGCGGGGCCGATCCGGCTGGACATCGACCACCGGCATCCGGAAGTGGTCGACTGGGCGCGGCGGAACGGCCTGCGACCCGCGTTCACCACGACGGTCATGGAGTACGGCGCGCCCATCGCGAACGACCCGTCCCGCCTCCACCTTCCCGTGGCGCAGGCCCTCGGCTGACCTCAGACGGCCTCGGGCCTCGCCGCGGACGGCCTCCCGCCGGGCAGCGCATAGCGGACGATCTTCTTCCAGGTGCCCGTGACCTGCCGCGACAGCGTGCCCGTGTGGTACGGGATGTCGTCCTTGTCGCACAGCGCGCGGACGCGCGGGGCGATCTCGCCGTACCGGTTGCTCGGCATGTCCGGAAACAGGTGGTGCTCGATCTGGTGGCTGAGGTTGCCGGTCATCAGGTGGAACAGCTCGCCGCCGGTGATGTTGGCGGAACCGCACAGCTGCCGGACGTACCACTCGCCCTTCGTCTCGCCGTCCAGCCGCTCCTCCTCGAACACCTCCACGTCGCCGGGGAAGTGCCCGCAGAAGATGATCATGTGGGCCCAGACGTTGCGGACCACGTTCGCGGTGGCGTTCGCGGCCAGCGTGGACAGGAACTGCGGGCCGCTGAGCAGCGGGAAAGCCAGATAGTCCTTGCCCCACTGGCGGCGGACCTTGCGGCCGATCGCGCGCAGCTTCTCCTTCGTCACCGCCTCGTCGGCCGTCCCGTCCCGGATCTTGTCGATCTCCAGGTCGTGCAGGGCCACCCCGTACTCGAAGAACATCGCCAGCAGCAGGTTGTAGAGCGGCTGCGCGAGGTGCGCCGGGGACCACTCCTGCTCGGGGGCGACGCGCAGGATGCCGTAGCCGACGTCGTTGTCCTTGCCGAGCACGTTCGTGAACGTGTGGTGGACGAAGTTGTGCGAGTGCTTCCACTGCTCGGCCGGCGAGACGTTGTCCCACTCCCAGGTCGTGGAATGGATCTTCGGGTCGCGCATCCAGTCCCACTGGCCGTGCATGACGTTGTGCCCGATCTCCATGTTCTCCAGGATCTTCGCGACGGCCAGCGTCGCGGTCCCGGCGATCCAGGCGGGCGGCAGCGCGGAGGCGAGCAGCAGCGCCCGGCCGCCGATCTCCAGTCCGCGCTGCCAGCGGATCACCCGCCGGATGTAGGACGCGTCGCGCTCGCCGAGACCGGACATGATCTCCTCGCGCAGCGCGTCCAGCTCGGCGGCGATGGTCTCGTAGTCCTCGGCCGTCAGATGGTCGGTCATGCCGCTCCTCTCACAGTTCGATCTCCACGGGCCCGGCGGCCGCCGAGACGCAGGTCTGGACGATCTCGCCCTCGTCGCCGTGCACCTCGCCGGTGCGCAGGTCGCGGACCTTGCCGGACGCCAGCCGCCCGACGCAGCCGCGGCAGATGCCCATCCGGCACCCGCTCGGCAGCAGCGCGCCGGCGTCCTCGCCCGCCGCCAGGAGGGGCGTGCCGCCGTCCGCGTCGGCCGTGACGCCGCTCCTGGTGAACGTGACGCGCCCGCCCTCGCCCCCGCCGGCGTCCAGGACGGTGCGGAAGCGCTCGACGCGCAGCCTCTCCCCGACGCCGGCGGCCCGCCAGTGCGCGGCGAGGTCGTCGAGCATGCCGCCCGGCCCGCACGCCCACGCCTCGCGCTCCGCCCAGTCGGGGCAGATGCCGGGGATGTCGGACGGTTTCAGCCGGCCGTCGGACGTCGTGTGCCGCTCGTGCAGCCGCACCCCCGGCATCCGGCGGAGCTCGTCGCCGAAGATGACGTCCCCGGCCGTCCGATCCGAGTGGACGAGCACGGCGTCGGACGCTCCGCCGAGATGCCGCAGCATCGCCATGACCGGCGTGATCCCGCTGCCGGCCGTCACGAACAGCAGCTTGGGCGGGACGGGCGAGGGCAGCGTGAACCCGCCCTCGGGCTGCGACAGGCGGACGACCGTCCCGGGCCGGATCTCGTTGACCAGGTGCGCCGAGACGAACCCGTCGCGCGCGGCCTTGACGGTGATCGTGATGCGGCCGTCGCGGCGGGGCGGCGACGACAGCGAGAACGTCCGCCAGTGCCGGACGCCGCCGACGTCCACACCGATCTTGATCCACTGGCCGGGCCGGTGGCCGTTCCACGCCCGACCCGGTTTGATCACCAGGGTCGCGGCGGACGGGGCCTCGTGCCGGACGGCCTCGATCCGTCCGCACGGCTCGTCCGCCGACCACAGCGGGTCGAGCAGCCCGAGGTAGTCCTCCGGCAGGAGCGGCGTCGTGAGGAGCCGGGCGGCCGCCGCGATCCGCCGTCCCGTGGTCGGGCGGCGCGGGCGGCGCGGATGGCGCGGTGCGATGGTCCGCGGTGCGATGGGCAAGGTTTCCTCCCCGAGGGCGCGCTAACTTACGCTCGCGTAACCTACGGTCGCGTAGGAATCGCGGGGGATTCAAGGCCTCGGCCACCAAAGCGACAGGCATCACACCATCGCATGATGTTCCATCCGATGATGTAATGCCTGCTGATAAAAGTCGACGGGGAAACTGTCGGCCGAGCACGACCGCCCGCCGGCGATCGGCCGTCCAGGCCGACGAAGGATCCGCGCTCAGAACTTGGTGTTCGGCCGCTCCTGCAGAACTCCGTCCACGAAGATGTCGAGCTTCTCGTTGTAGAAGCACACCAGCCCGGCGACCTTGCGGCTCTCCTCCAGCGGCGTCCGGTACGACCAGGCCAGATCCTCGTGCAGCGTGCCGTTCACCCGTACCGACCAGTACTCCGCGGTGCCCTTGTACGGGCAGTGCGACACGGTGTCGGTGTGTTCGAGCAGGTCCATCCGGACATGCGGCTTCGGCAGGTAGTAGCGCACGGGCAGTCCCGTCTCGAACAGCAGCCGCGGGCTGGACGACTCCGCGACCGTCACCCCGTCCACCTCGACCCGGACGTGCCGCGACGCCGCCAGCACGTCCACGCGCGTGTACGGGTCGCGAGGGTGGACGAAGACCTCCTCGTCCTCCTCGAACCAGGCGTCCATCGCATCCCAGTCGAGACGGACGAAGCCCGGCAGCTCGGTATAGCGGAGCGCGGCGCCCGGAGCCTGCGCGCCGTCCACCTTCACCGTGAAGGCCGTCGCGTCGCCCCTGCTCGGCGAACGGGTGCCCGGCCCGTCCTCGACGAGTTCGGCCCGCACGTCCGCCTCGGGGAAGTAGTAGGTCGGGTAGTAGGGGATCTCCCAGACCAGAGAAGGCCGTGTCGAGTCGGCCACCAGATGGCCGCCGAGGTAAGCCCTGACGCGCTTGCCGCTCTCCTCGATCCGGAGGCTGGTCTTCCGCGATGTGCCCATGCCTGGGCAACCTCACCTGTCCGGGCCCTATTTCATCGAATTCTCACCCTTGGCTCACGAACGCCACATGAGCTCTCAAGAGCCTCATCCGCATGAATCGGACACTCCTGGTCAACGGCGCGCTGGGCGCACTGCTCGTCGCCGGGGCCGGAACCGCGTACCTCGCCCTCGGCGACGGAGGCGACGGCGCCGCCGCGTCCACCCGCCTGACCCGCGTCATGCGCGGGACGGTGGTCTCGTCGGTGTCGGCGTCCGGCTCGGTGGAGAGCGCCCGGAGCCGTTCGCTGTCCTTCGGCGCCTCGGGGACGGTCGCGAAGATCTACGTCAAGGCGGGGCAGAAGGTGAGGACGGGCGACGTCCTCGCCCGCCTCGACCAGACAGAGGCGATCGAGAACGTCGACGCCGCCAAGGCGAACCTGGCGGTCGCCGCCGACGGGGACACCTCGTCCGAGAAGGGGTACGCCGGCTACGTCCAGGCGAAGAACTCCTACAACGCCGCCTTGCGGGCCTACCAGGGGACCGTCCTGAAGGCCCCGTTCGCCGGAACGGTGACCGCCGTCAACGGGACGGTGGGCGGCAGTTCGAGCGGTTCGTCCTCCTCGGGTTCGGGTTCCGGGTCGGGCGGCGGTTCCTCGTCGCCGACCTCGTCCTCCACCACGTCCTCGTCGTCGGGCTCGGGCTTCGTCGAGCTCGCCGACACCGCCCACCTCCAGGTCGAGGGCGAGTTCACCGAGGCCGACACCACCAAGCTCAAGGCCGGCCAGGCCGCCACGGTCACGTTCGACGCGCTCACCGGCGCGACCACCACCGGCAAGATCACCACGATCGGGGCGGCGCCGACGACCACCGACAACGTCGTGAAGTTCCCGGCCGTGATCGCGCTGGGCGACGTCCCGTCCGGGGTCCGGCTCGGCCAGACCGCCACGGTGGAGATCACCGTGGCGCGGGCGGAGAACGTCCTCTACGTGCCGAGCGCCGCGGTCAGGACGGCCGGCGGGCAGAGCACGGTCACGGTCGTCCGCGACGGCAGGCAGGTCCCCACCACGGTCGGGACCGGCGTCAGGGGCGACCAGGGAACCGAGATCAGCTCGGGCCTGAAGGAGGGCGACGAGGTCGCCGTGACCTCGACGTCCGGCAGCGGGAACACCGTCCAGCGCGGCTTCCCGGGCGGCGGACCGGGGCTCGGCGGCGCCCCCGGCGGCGGAGCGCCCGGCGGCGGAGGCCGCCGATGACCGCCCGCACCCCGCCCGTGCTCGACCTGCGCGACGTGACCAAGGTGTACGGGACGGGCGAAACGGCCGTCCACGCCCTGCGGGGCGTCTCGCTGACCGTGGAACGCGGCGACTTTGTGGCGATCATGGGCGCGTCGGGCTCGGGCAAGTCGACGCTGATGAACATCATCGGCTGCCTGGACGTGCCGAGCGCCGGCCGCTGCCTCCTCGACGGCATCGACGTCGCCGGCCTCGGCGAGCGCGACCTCGCGATCCTGCGCAACCGCCGCATCGGGTTCGTCTTCCAGTCGTTCAACCTGATCCCGCGGATGACGGCGCAGGCCAACGTCGAACTGCCCCTCGCCTACGGCGGGCTCAAGGGCGCCGACCGGCGGCGCCGCGCCCTCGCCGCCCTGCGCGAGGTCGGCCTCGCCGACCGCACCCGGCACGAGCCGAACGAGCTGTCGGGCGGCCAGCAGCAGCGCGTCGCCGTCGCCCGCGCCCTGGTCACCGCCCCGACGCTGCTCCTCGCGGACGAGCCGACCGGCGCGCTCGACAGCGCCTCCACCGCCGACATCCTCGGCGTCTTCGACCGGCTCGGCCGCACCGGCCGCACCATCGTCGTGATCACCCACGAGGACGACGTCGCCGCGCACGCCAGGCGGATCGTCCGCCTCGTGGACGGCCGCATCGTCGAGGACGTCCGCCGGGAGGCCCGGCGAGCCCCGACATCCGAGCCGCGCGCCGTGCCTCCGGAACCGAAGGAGGCAGGGTGAGCGCCCTGGAGATCCTGCGCTTCGCCGTCCGCGGCCTGTCGGCCAACAAGCTGCGCAGCTCCCTCACCACCCTCGGCATCCTGATCGGCGTCGGCGCCGTCATCCTGCTCGTCGCGGTCGGCAACGGCTCCTCCGAGCAGATCAAGAAGAGCATCCAGCGCCTCGGCGCCGACTCCCTCACCGTCACGCCGTCCACCACGGGCCGCGGCGGCTTCGGGATGACCGGCCAGGCCTCGGGCCCGCGCACCCAGGCCCGCGACCTCACCGCGGAGGACGCCGAAGCCCTCACCGCCGGCGGGGCCCCGTCCGTCAGGTCCGCCTCACCCGTCGTGACCAGCCAGTCCGTCACCGCGGGCTACGAGGGCACGAGCGCGACCATCGGCCAGTTCGTCGGGACGACCCCGTCCTACTTCGCGGCCGCGAACAAGACCCTCGCGTCCGGCACGGCGTTCACCGCCGAGGACGTCGCCGCCGCGCGCAAGACCGTGGTGCTCGGCAGCACGGTGGCGTCCGACCTGTTCGGACGCGTGAACCCGATCGGCAAGAAGATCGACGTGGGCGGGATCCGCTTCACCGTCGCGGGCGTCCTCAAGGCGACGGGCTCCTCCTCGTCGACCTTCTCCGACCCGGACAGCATCGCCGTCGCGCCGCTCCCGGCCGTCCAGGAGACCCTCACCGGGTACGGCGCCCTCGACCAGATCATCGTCCAGGCCACCGGCAGCGACACGGTCGGCGCCGCCGAGGCCGAGGTCACCCAGATCATCGGCCAGCGTCACGACGCGACCTCCCCGGGCGCCGCCGACTTCACGGTCTCCAGCCAGGCGAGCGTCCAGTCGGCGGTCAGCGAGTCGAGCCGGACCTTCACCGTCCTGCTCGGCGCCGTCGCCGCCATCAGCCTCCTGGTCGGCGGCATCGGCATCACCAACATCATGCTGGTCACCGTCACGGAACGGACCCGCGAGATCGGCATCCGCAAGGCCATCGGCGCCCCGCGCGGCGCGATCCTGGGCCAGTTCATCGCGGAGGCCACCGTCCTCAGCCTCACCGGCGGCCTCCTCGGCGTCCTCGCCGGCGTCATCGGCAGCCTCTTCACCATCGCGGGCGTCAAACCCGTCCTGGTCCCCTCGTCGATCGTCCTGGCCCTGGCCGTCTCCCTGGCGATCGGCCTGTTCTTCGGCAGCTACCCCGCCAACCGCGCCGCCAAGCTCCGCCCCATAGACGCCCTACGCCACAACTAACCAAGGACCCGAATGCCCCTAAATCCACCACCCCCAAAGCCCCAACGCTCCACCCCACCGCACTCGCCGCCGATGCGTCCAACCCCCTGCTGACACCAGCCGTGCAGTGACAAAGCGCCGCGAGCAAATGCGAGGACTTCCGGCGGCCTCCCGGAAGTCCTTGTGCGAGACATGCACGCGAACCCAATGGCCACGCGGTGTCGGTGCGCCGCGAGTGAGAGGCGAGACATGACTGAGAATCCGACGGTCGTGCGGTGATGTGCGCCGCGAGTGAGAGCCGAGACATGCATGAACCCAATGGTTATGCGGTGTATGTGCGCCCCGAGTGAAAGGCGAACATCATTGAGAATTCGATGGTCGTGGGGTGATGGAGCGCTTTGAGTGAGAGGCGAGAAATGCATGCGAATCCAATGGTCACGCGTGTCTGTGCGCCGTGAGCGAGAAGCGGGACATGATTGAGAATTCGATGGTCGTGGGGTGACTGAACGCTTTGAGTGAGAGCAAGACATGCATGCGAACTCAATGGTCACGCGGTGACAGTGCGCCCCGAGTGAAAGGTGCAGGACATGCCTGAGAATCCGACGGTCGTGCGGTGACGGAGCGCTGTGAGTAAGCGACGGGACATGCCCGAGAACCCGCCAGGGGACGCGGAACTGCTGGCGAGTTCGCCGTTCGATGGCGATCTCGACACCGAACTGCTGGCGCGGCCATCGCCGAGGTCTCTGCCAGGACCGACGCTCTACCTGGCGGCCGGGGTCCTCCTGGTCGCAGGCTTCCTGGGCGGCGTTCAGGCGCACAAGTGGTCCTCGGACAGCTCTTCTGGACCATCAGCCAGCAGCGTTTCCGGAGGACGCGCCAGGACCGGCGGCTACGGCGGACCTCCTAATGCCGCGGCCCCGCAAGGCGGCTACGGCGCCCCGGGTAACGGTGCGAACAGCGGGCCGGGCGGAGCACCGGGCATCGGACCCAGCAGCGCCCCAGGCAATGGGCCTGACAGTGCCGCCAACGGGACGGGGAACAGGCCGGGCGGCTCGGGAACCGCCGGGACGGTGACCAAGGTCGTCGGCGACACCCTGTACCTGCGCACCGCCTCCGGCGAGACCGTGAAGGTGAAGACCACCGGGACCACCAAGATCCGCATTGTTGAGAACGGCGGACTGCGTGACCTCGACGCGGGCACGGCCGTCGTCGTCCAGGGCTCCCCAGGCCGGGACGGCTCCCTGACCGCGGCCACCGTGAACGAGCGCTCCGGCCGTTGACCGCCTTGACCTGCGCCAGGTTCCAGGCGCGGAGATCCCGGTAGAGAGGAAGATCTTGATGGGCAACACGCGCGCGATGCGGATGCTCGGCATCCTGACCCCCGGCGGGGCGATCCTGCTGAGCACGGCCTGCGGAAACGGCGACACCGCCGCCGCGGGCCCGGACAAGACGGCCGTGGCCGACCCCATGGCATCGTTCCGCACCTGCCTTGAGAAGCAGGGCGTAGACCTCCCGGACGGCGGAAAGGGCCCCGGCGGCGCACCAACATCTGCCCGCCCGTCGAACCGTCCGAGCGGCTTGCCGGCCGGTGGCCCAGGCGGTCCGCAAGCCGGACGCCCCTCCAACGCCCCAACCGACCGACCAGGCGGCCCTCCGACCGGCAGCCGCCCCACGAGATCCGCAGCAGAGCAAAAGGCCATGCAAGCTTGCGCCTCCCTAGCGCCCCACCGAGGCACCCGCAAGAACCAAGGCACACCACCCGCACCCCCGAACAGCGGCAACTAACTCCCCACCTGCAAAACCGACCACCCCCAAATCCAAACCAGGCCGATAACCCCACCCAAGAGCCCGAGCCCCAACCCCACGGCCTTAACCAAACCCACCCCAACCAGGCCCGCCTCAGCGCGGCCCGTCCCAGGGCTGCGCGTCTCAGGGCGGCCGCTCCACAACGGCCCGTCCCAGAGTGACCACCTCGGACGGCCGTCCCAGGGCGGCGCGTCCCAGGGCCGCCTCGCTCAGAGCGGCCCGTCCCAGAGCAGCCTGTGTAGACCGGCCTGAGCCGACCGGTCCGTCTCAGATCTTCGGAGCGGCTCGTCTTAGAGCGGCCTGCTCCGACCGGCCTGTTCCAGACCGGCCGTATCAGGCGGCTTGTCTCAGAGCGGCCGGGGCCAGGCTGCGGCCTGGGTGGATTGGATCGAGTGATGCGGCGGTCTGACGGGTGCCGTGGAGTGCCCCGGGATCATCGGCTTCCTGCGACGAGACCGTCCGGGCCAGGTCAGGCCGCGGTGGGCGGGCTTTGTTGTTGTTTGCGCGGGATGGTGAGGACGGGGACCAAGGCCGCCAACAGGAACACCGCAGTCCACCAGAACGTGTCGGTGAAGGCGTTCGCCAGGAGGGATGGTGTCTCTGCTGTGCGGTGTCCGGCGGCCTCATCCAGGCTCCCGGACGCTCCGGGGATTTCGTGGCGAATCCCGATCTGCAGGATGACCGCCGTCACCGCCGTGCCGAACGAGCTGCCGATGCGGACCAGGATGTTCGCGCCGGTGGTCGCGGCGGGCACCGCTTCGCGGGGGAGGCCCTGGTAGGCCATCGCCATCAGGGGCGGTGCGATCATGCCGTGGCCGAGTCCGACGACGAGCATCGCGGCCATGATCGTGGCGCGTCCGGTGCCGGGGGAGAGGGTGGTGAAGGCCACCGTCCCGGCGAGCACGCAGAGGATGCCGCCGACCACGAGCCATCGTCCGCCGGAACGGTCGCCGAGCCGCCCCGACACCGACATGGTGGCCATCGCGCCGACCCCCATCGGGGCCAGCAGCCAGCCCGCGTCCAGAGCCGACTCCCCGCGGACGATCCCCGCGAACAGCGGAACGAGGATCATCAGGCCGAACATCGCGGCGCTGTAGAGGAACAACCCGCCGGTCGCGGCCGTGAAGGCCCGGGTGCCGAGACGGCGCAGGTCGATGAGGGCGCCGTCGCCTCTGCGGAACGCGTGGGCCGCGAACGCCGCGACGAGGACGCCGCCGGCGATCGCCGTGATGAGGAAGCGTCCGCTGGTGAGGTGCGCCCCGTTGCCCGCCTCCGACAGCGCGTACACCAGGGCCGCCAGGCCGGGAGACAGAAGCAGCATGCCGATGACGTCCAGCCGGGCGTCCGTGCTGCGCTCACCGTCGCGGGGCAGCATCCGCAGGGCAGCGACCAGCGCCAGCGCGCAGAACGGGACGTTCACGAAGAACATCCACCGCCAGCTCAGGTTGTCGACGATCACGCCGCCGAGCAGCGGGCCCAGGATCGGGGCCAGCATCGCGGGCACCGAGACGATGCTCATCACGCGGCCCATCCGGTCGGGCCCGGCCTCCCGGACGAGCATCGTCTGCCCGACGGGCATCAGCATGCCGCCGCCGAACCCTTGCAGGACGCGGAACACGATCAATGAGGGCACCGACCAGGCCAGCCCGCACAGCAGCGACCCGCCGATGAACAGGCCGAGCGAGACGAGCCACATCGTCCGGGCCCCGAACCGCCGCACCGCCCATGCGGTCAGCGGGATCGCCATCGAGAGGGCGAGGGTGTAGCCGGTCACGACCCACTGGATGGTCGCGATCGAGGTGTCGAAGTCCCGGCCGAGGGCGGTGATCGCGACGTTGACGATCGTGCTGTCGAGGACCGTCATGATCGCGCCGAGCACCACGACGACCGCGAGCTTGCGCAGGTGCGGATCGATGGGCGCCTTCTGGACGGACGGTGCGGTGCCTGCCGTGGTCATCCCCGTTCCCCCCTCTGGTTTCCGTACGCCGTATCGATAACACCATACAGCGTATCGCCAGTTCCGTACACCGTATCGATACGGCGTATCGCGTACGATCTCTGGTGTGGCGGCAACACCGAGGTCAGGCGATGTGTGGACGCGTCCGCGGGGCGGGCGCAAGCCGAAGCTGACACGCGAGGCGATCGTCGAAGCGGCGATCAGACTGGCGGACGCGGAGGGGCTGGAGGCGGTGTCCATCCGCCGCATCGCGAGCGAGTTGGGCGTCCGGGCGATGAGCCTCTACACGCACATCGACGCGAAAGAGGACCTCCTCGACCTGATGTACGACGTGGTTGCCGAAGAGGTGCTGGTCCAGGGGGAGTTGCCGGACGGCTGGCGCGAGGCGCTGACCGAGGTCGCACGAAGGGAGCGCGAGGCCGGGCTGCGGCACCCGTGGATGCTGCAACTCGCGGGACGTTCCCCGCGCATCGGGCCCAACGGGCTGCGCCACATCGAGCAGTCCCTGGCCGCCGCCGCCCGCCTCACCGACGACCCGGAAGGCATGCTGGCCATCGTCAAGACGATCGACCACTACATGCTGGGCTTCATCACGATGGAGCAGCAGGCCGCCGAGGGCTCCCCGCAGCGCGTCCAAACGACTCCCTTGGAGCAGACGTACGTACGGCTGCTGGTGGAACGAGGCGAGCTCCCTCACCTCAAGCCCTTCTTGGAGACGAGCTTCTGCAGCAGCGACAGCTTCGAGCTGGGCCTCAAGTGGCTGCTGGACGGCATCGAACACGAATACCGAGGGAAGTAGCCCTCGACCACCATGCCGACGTAGCGTAGGCGGCGGCGTACGTGCCGCTACGACGAGACGGGGACCGGGTGCGGGCAGCGAAACTCATCAGCGTGGCCACTGTGCTGGTCCTGGCGACGGCGACCGGCTGCGACAGCGGTGACAGGAACACGAGCCAGGCCGCAAGCGTCCCCACGGGCCTGGGGCAGTTCTATGGCCAGAAACCGTCCTGGAAGGGCTGTCGCAACGGGTTCGAGTGCGCGACCGTACAGGTCCCCTTGGACTACACCAAGCCGTCCGGCGAGAAGGTCGGCATCTCGCTCATCAGGCTTCCGGCCGAAGACAAGTCCGAGCGGATCGGTTCACTGCTCACCAACCCCGGGGGACCCGGCGGTTCCGGGGTTGACTTCGTTCGCCAGGCCGCCCGCACCTTCGGGAACGACCTGCGCCGCCGGTTCGACATCGTCGGCTTCGACCCGCGCGGGGTGGCATCCAGCGCGCCCGTCCGCTGCAACACCGGACCCCAGTTGGACGAGTTCTTCGCCACCGACGCGTCCCCAGACGACCCGAACGAGACCAACAAGCTGGGCAGCGAAAGCAAGGCCTTCGCGCAGCGTTGCAAGGCCAAGGCCGACTCGGAGCTTCCCTACGTAGGCACGGTCAACGCCGCCCGCGACATGGACGTCCTACGCGCCGCCCTGGGCGACCAGAAGCTCACCTACTACGGCGCCTCCTACGGCACGTACCTAGGCGCCTTCTATGCCGAGCAGTTCCCCAAGAACGTCCGCGCCCTCGTCCTGGACGGCGCCGTCGATCCGAAGCTGTCGTCCACCGACCTCCTGATCGAGCAGGCCAAGGGCTTCGAGACCGCCCTGCGTGCCTTCGCCGACGACTGCGTGAAGTCGGGTGGCTGCGCCTTCGGCAACACCCCGGACGCGGTCATCGGCAAGGTTTCCTCCTTCCTCACGTCCACGGACAAGAAGCCCCTCAGTAACACGCGCGACTCCCGCAAGGTCACCGAGTCCCTGGCCGTGATGGGTATCGCCCGGGCCCTCTACGTCAAGGAGTACTGGCCCGTCCTGCGCCAGGCGCTCACCCAGGCGACGCAGAAGGGCGACGGCACCCTCCTCCTAGCTCTCGCGGACGAGATGGTCGAACGCAAGGCCAACGGCACCTACAGCAACCAGACCGACGCCAACATGGCCGTCAACTGCGTCGACAAGCCCAACCCACCGGACCTCACCGCCTACGGCAAGGCAGCCGCGCAAGCCAAGAAGGTCGCTCCCCGCTTCGGGCCGTTCGTCGTCTGGGGCGGCCTCCCGTGCGTCTACTGGCCCGCCCAGACCGAACAAGCACCCCAACCCATCACCGCCAAGGGCGCCGCCCCCATCGTCGTCATCGGAACCATCCGCGACCCCGCGACGCCCTACAAGTGGGCCCAGAGCCTGGCCGGCCAGCTCTCCAGCGGCGTCCTCCTCACCTTCGACGGCGACGGCCACACCGCCTACCTCCAGGGCAACTCCTGCATCACCAAGGCCACCGACGACTACCTGATCAAGGCCGACCCGCCCAGGAACGGGACCACCTGCCGCTGAATAACCAGTGCACACCCACACCCCAACACCCGGTAGACTGCTTCCGCCATGCCCCGCATGGCACGCCGCCTTAGCTCAGTCGGCAGAGCGATTCACTCGTAATGAATAGGTCGTCGGTTCGATTCCGACAGGCGGCTCCATCTCAGAGGCCCCTTCCGATCCCGGAAGGGGCCTCTGTGCTAACAGCGGTCACTAGGCCGCTTCGTTCGTGACCCGTGCGAACACGTCCCCGCGACCCGCTCGGCCGAGCGGGGGTCTGTCCAGTTAACGGTGTAACTCGATCTTGCGGGGTCTAGTTGCGAGCGGCGGCCAGGCGGCCTTCGAAGGTGATCTCGAAGGCGTTGAGGGCCGCCTTCCATCGGGTCATCCATCGTTTGCGGCCGGTGCCGGTGGGGTCCAGGCTCATGACCGCGAGGTAGACGCACTTGAGCGCGGCCTGCTCGTTGGGGAAGTGGCCGCGGGCCTTGACCGCGCGGCGGATGCGGGCGTTTACCGATTCGATAGCGTTGGTGGAGCACACGACCTTGCGGATCTCGGGGTCGAACTGCAGGAACGGCACGAACTCGGCCCAGGCGTTCTCCCACAGCCTGATGATCGCCGGGTACTTGTTCCCCCAGGCCTCGGCGAACTCCAGCCACCGCTCCATCGCGGCCGGTTCGGTGGGTGCGGTGTAGACCGGCTTGAGCGCCTTGGCGATGGCGTCCCAGTCCTGGCGGGCGGCGTAGCGGAAGGAGTTGCGCAGCAGGTGCACGATGCAGGTCTGCACCAGGGCCTGCGGCCACACGTTTGCGACAGCGTCCGGAAGGCCGGTCAGCCCGTCGCAGACCACCATGCAGGCGTCGGCGACCCCGCGGTTCTTGAGCTCGGTGAGCACGTGCAGCCAGTACTTGGCGCCCTCGCCGCCGCCGTCGCCGGCCCACAGCCCCAGGATGTCGCGGGTGCCGTCCGCCGTCACCGCCAACGCGACATAGATGGGGCGGTTGGCGACCTGCCCGTCACGGATCTTGACCTGGATGGCGTCCAGGAAGATCACCGGATAGACCGGGTCCAGCGGCCGGTTCTGCCACTCGACCATGCCATCGATGACCTTGTCGGTGATGGTGGAGATGGTCTGCTTGGACACTGATGCGCCATACACCTCGGCCAGGTGCGCTGAGATCTCGCCGTGGGTCAGGCCCTTGGCGCTCAGCGACAGGACCATCTCATCCACCCCGGTCAGCCGCCGCTGCCGCTTGCGCACGATCTTCGGCTCGAAGCTGGCGTCCCGGTCGCGGGGCACCTGGATCTCCACCGGCCCGACCTCGGTGGTCACCGTCTTGGAGCGGTGCCCGTTGCGGGAGTTGCCGCCGTCCTTACCGCCCCGTTCGTGCCGGTCGTAGCCCAGGTGGTCGGTGATCTCACCCTCCAGAGCCGACTCCAGCACCTGCTTGGTCAGCTGCTGCAGCAGCCCGCCCTCACCGGTCAGATCCAGGCCCTGCTCGCGGGCCTGCGCGACCAGCTGCCCGACCAGGTCCTGATCGACCCGGCCCGCACCGCGGCTCTTGGAGGGCTTGTCGGCCTTGGCCACCGCGCCGTCCGCCTTCACTTCAGTTGTCGTCATCAGGTGTCACTCCTTGATCAGGAGTTACACCGAAAACCGTACAGTCCCCCGAGCGGACCACGTGCGTGTAGACCCGCGGCGTGATGGCCGGGTCAGCGTGCCCGAACCGAGCGGCGACGATGATGTGGATGGGCACACCCGCCAGCAAAAGAGTCGTCGCGTGGATGTGACGCAAGCCGTGGACTCCCGCATGGCCGCCACGCGAGCCTGGCGCTCCCGTGGGGAGCAGAGTTGTCGCGGGGCATGGCGCAGGTCGTGGGCTTGAGCGTGGGGGGAGCGGCGTCGTGCAGACCCGGCCCTCATGAGAGCCGTTGTAAGTAAAAGGGCTTTCGTTGGAGACCGCGACCGCGCGGACGCCCGCGGATGTGCTGATCGCGCTGGACGAGGGCCGCCACGCGCTCGCCTGCGTCGACGCCCGCCTCGCGGGTCGCCCGATGCCGCCGCGCCGTTCCCTGTGCTTCTTCGACCCGCGCCACGGCACGTCCGTCGACCGTCTCTCCTGGATCCCTGAGGGGGCGTCACCCGGATCATCGACGTGTGCGCCGCGGACGGGGTGAGGCTCAGCGAGGGCATGCCGCCCATTGCGACCGGCCGCCGCCCGCCACCGTCGCCCAAACCGCGCGCACCCGTGCACAGTTCTCAACCGCGCGACTCTCGGCACCAGCCCCTGCGCCGCGCGCTGCTAGAGAACCCGCCCCCTTCAAGACGTGCCCGTCAGGCGTGCGCAAGAGCCAGCACCCCCATCGTGAGCCACGCGTCCCGCAGGTGCTGGTCGTCCGCCTCTACGGCGGCGATCGGAAAGCGCCGTCAAGCTCCTCGAAGCCGGAAACGCACGGGTTCTGCTTCGAGCCCGAGGGCGCCGACGCCGTGTTGTGGTACCCCTCCCTGTACGCGAGGAGAAGCACGTCCACCTGCGGATCGAGTCAATGGGCCAGTGGTCCGCATGGCTGCAGTGCTTCTGGTACTAAGTCACGTGTAGCGCCGCTTCTCCTGTACAGCAGCGGCGTACCGCGACAGAGGCCCACGACCGCGCGCCCGACGAAACGTCAACCGACATTTGTAGCTCGGCGAGCGGTGGTGGAGCACGGAGTGCCGAAGATTCGGGCCGATCGCGCGTTTGTGGGTGAGGAGCAGGCAGGCAGCTCGGCTTCGTGACGTGGCTCCAAGTCAAAGGCTCCCTCTGCTCCCGGAAGGGCCTCTCCGCTACCTGCGAGCTGAGTCTCCGCGGAATGCTGGGGCTTCGGTGTGTTGCTGCGGCTGCCGCTGAAATGGTGATGTGGCACCCCTCGGCACGACATGCCTGTGTGAGCCTTGACCTGGTGCTGGACATCGGCTCGCTGGTGGACGTGGTGTGCCTTGTCCAAGGCGCATTAGTCTGCCGCGCATGCGCATGCTGCACCTCGGTCTGCGGGTCACCGACCTCGACCGCTCCCTCGTCTTCTATTCCGCGCTCGGGTACGCCGAGGTCGGCAGCGTGCCCGAAACGGATTTCGGCAGCCTCACCATGCTGCAACTGCCTGACGACCCGTTCGTCAGCCTTGAGCTCGTGCACGATCCCGCGAGACCGGTCGTCGACACCAGTGCCGTGAACCATCTGGTCATGCAGGTGGACGATCTCGATGCCGTGGTCGCCGATCTGGCTGCCAAGGGCGTCACGGCCGAGCCGCCGGCTGACCTGGGGTCGGGGCTCCGGACGTCATGGCTGACGGATCCTGACGGCTACCGGATCGAACTCGTGCAATGGCCGCCCGGCCACCCGGCAGGCATGACGAGGGCAGATTTCGTCTGACGCGACGGCGCACCGGGAGCGGAGGTTCTGAACGACGCCTCGCCCTGTGCCTGCTGAGAAGTCATGGGAGGCCGGACGCGCACTACTCTTCGGCGGATGCAGAACCCTCCAGGCCAGGTGCCCGCGCTCCTCGATGGTCCAGGCGTCGAGGTGACAGACGCCCGCGAGCTCTTGGTCGGATACTTGGATTGGTATCGCGAAGCGCTGATGCGCAAGCTCTCCGGGCTCTCCAACGAGCAGCTCCGCGAGCCGGTGGAGCCCTTGGGGTGGTCACCGCTCGGCCTGGTACAGCATCTGGGTTGGGTCGAACGCCGGTGGATACGTTGGGGATTCGCCGCCGAAGGCGTTCTCGCCTACCCACCCGGGGGCGACGAGGCTGAGTGGACCGTCCCTGTTGACCGGGCCACCGAACAGGTCATGGACGCTTATCGGCTGGAGGTCGCGCATACGCGCGCTCTGTTGGAGGGTGCCTCACTGCACGACCGGGCTCGTCTGGGCGGTCGTTTCCGGACGTCCGAACAAGCTCCCTCCCTTGGCAGGATCCTCTTCCACCTGCTCCAGGAGTACGCGCGCCATCTCGGCCATCTCGACGTCGCACGCGAGCTGTTGGACGGGACGACGGGCGAGTAGCTGCCGATGGACGCAGCCGTCGACAACGAAGGTGTGCGCTCGACGAGTCCACGATCGCAAGCGGCCTCCGCAGCATTCGAGACCGTCACGGCAGCGGGCCTTCGGACGACCCGCCGCGCCTGGGGACGGCGAAATCATTCCCGCAGATCGTCCTCATGGCCCCAACGGCCGCGCATCTGAAGCTACGGCCCGTCACATCAGCCGCGGTTGAAGGTCCCGGGTCAGTCGGTCAGGTGCTCCGCGAGGATCTTCAGGTGGGTGTCGCGGGCGTCGGCGTGGCAGCGGCGGCCGGCGTCGGTGATCTCCACGAAGACGCCGCGGCGGTCGGCCTCGCAGAGCCCGCGCTGGACGTAGCCGTGCTTCTCCAGACGGGCGACCGTCCGGGACAGGGCGCTCTGGCTGAGGTACATGGCCGCGGCGATGTCCTGCATGCGACGCTTCTCACAGTTCTGATCCACGAGGCGGTCGAGTGTCTCGTACTCGCTCATGCTCAGGCCGTGGACCTCCTGCAGGGCGCGGTCCAGAGCGCAGGCGACCGTGTTGTAGCAGGTCGCCAGCTTGCGCCAGCGGTCGACCAGGACAGACTCCGCCTCCATGCCGCGCATCTTACCATGCAAGTGCATCAGATGCACAGGCATTAAATTCGCCGGAACTTTGTGCGTGGACATTGGATGCATGTGCATGTACTGTCCTCCGACGTGACTATCACCGAGACCTCACCCGACTCCGCTGTCCGCGCGCCGGGCGCCGTGGGCGCGCCGGCCGAACAGACCTGGACTCCCCGGCTGTGGGGCGTCCTCGCCGTCCTGTGCGCCGTGTTGTTCCTCGACGGACTCGACGTCTCTATGGTGGGCGTCGCGCTGCCGTCGATCGGCGCTGAGCTGGGCCTTTCGACCACGTCACTGCAGTGGATCGTCAACGGCTACGTCCTCGGCTACGGCGGGCTGCTCCTGCTCGGCGGGCGCACCGCCGACCTTCTCGGCCGCCGCCGCGTGTTCCTCGCCGCTCTCGCCGTGTTCGCCGTTGCCTCGCTGGTGGGCGGTCTCGTCAACGACGGCACGCTGCTGATCGCCACGCGGTTCGTGAAGGGACTGGCCGCCGCGTTCACCGCGCCGACCGCGCTGTCCATCCTGACCACCACCTTCCACGAGGGTCCGGCGCGCAACCGGGCGCTGTCGGTCTTCTCCGTTTTCGGGGCGAGCGGCTACTCGTCCGGGTTGATCCTCGGCGGGTTGCTGACCAGCTTCGGGTGGCGCTGGACGTTCCTGACGCCCGTTCCCCTCGCCGTCCTCGCCCTTGTCGCCGGTATCGCGCTGATCCCGCGGGACCGGTCGGCGGCCGAAGGAGGGCACGACATTCTCGGTGCCGTGACGCTCACCGGGGGCATGCTGCTCGCGGTCTACACCGTGGTCTCGGCGCCCGAGCGCGGCTGGCTTGACCCGGTCACCCTGGGTTCCGTCGCCGTCGCGGCGGCCCTGCTGATCGCGTTCTTCGTCACCGAGAACAAGGTGCGCCACCCCCTGATCCGGCTCGGCATCCTGCGGATCGGCTCGATCGTCCGGGCCAACCTGAGCATCGTCGCCCTGTTCGGTTCCTACCTGAGCTTCCAGTTCATGATGACGCTCTACCTGCAGGACGTGCTGCGCTGGTCGCCGCTGAAGATGGCCCTGGCTCTGCTGCCGGCCGGGCTCCTCGTGGCGTTCGGCTCGCCGTTCGTCGGGCGCCTGATCGACCGGTACGGGACGCCGCGCCTGATCATCAGCTCGATGACCTCCCTGAGCCTCGGCTACGCCTGGTTCCTGGCCACCGCCGGCAACGCTCCGCACTACGTGTTCACGATCCTGCCCACGATGCTGCTGCTGGGCGGCGGGTTCGCGTTCGGCTTCAGCTCGATCATGGCGCAGGCCACGGACGGGATCGACGACTCCGAGCAGGGACTGGCCTCGGGCCTCGTCCAGACCTCGGGCCAGGTCGGCGCCGCCCTGGTCCTGGCCCTGGTCACCGCCCTGGTCGCGGGCGGGACGGCCGCCGGCGGCGACGGTTTCGGCGAGTTCCACCCCGGAGTCAACCTGGTCAGTGCCGTCGCCGTGGTCGGTCTGGCCCTGAACCTCATCCCGCTGCTCCGCCGCTACCGCCCCAAGCACACCTGACCGCCCTCCGCCAATGTGGGCCGGGCCGCGCTACCCACCGCGCGCCCGGCCCACGCCTTTTCCCGCGCGATCCACTCCAAGCCTCCCCAAGCTTTGGTGGCGATCGCGTTCCTGGGGGCGTTGGCGGACCCGCGGGCGACTGTGCACCTGGGGACAGGCAGTGTGGCTAAATCTGCGAAGTCCTGGGTGCTTGATGTGCCGTTAGGTGTGCGGAACCAGGGGAGACGCTGCGGCCGGTTGGGGTGCGGTGGCGTGGGTGGGTGCTGGCCTCGGGAGAGCTGAGTTGGTCGCGGCATGCGGGGTGGCGGGGGCGGCCTCCTGTCGGAGGCGCCCCCGCCTCGGGTTAGCTAGGGCGTTTCCAGAACGGGCGGCGGGGCGGGGATTCGCCGGTGAAGTCGGCTAGGACCTGGAGCGCCTGGGTCCACTGGTCGTTGACGGTGGGCTGGTCGGCGGTGGGCCGGAGACGGTGGAGGTCATCGCGAAGGTCGGCGAGGGGTTTGGTGTCCAAGGACAGGGTCTGCATGCGCTGGACGATCGACTCCAGGATGGGGAGAAGCTCGCTCAGCAGGTGCTGGACGCGCTCTTCCCGCGTGTCGGGGACCTGGCGCAGGCGACCCAGGACGTTGGCCAGTTCCTGCTGGAATCCCGCGAGGGGCGAGGGCGCAGGGCCTGCCGCTCGTCGGGCACGGCCGGCGGGGCGGCCGAAGGAGCGGGCGGGGGCCGGGGGCGGCGCGCCGTAGCCGGCAGGGGCGCCTTGCGGCATCGGGGGCGGGCCCGTGGGGGCGGCCGGCATAGGCGCCGGAGGCATGGCGGGGGGAAGGGGAGCTCCGCCTGCCGGCGGGGCGGCGCCTTCCATTCCCACGGAGAAGGCGGCCGGGGCCATTCGCGGGGCGGCCATCGGTGCGGCTCCCGCCCAGCCGCGGGGCACCTCCACCGGCTGGACGACCTGGTGCGGCGCCTCTCCTTCGGTCGCGACCCGGCTGTCCACGGCGACGAACGCGGTGAAGCGGCACAGGACGCCGAACCGGAGGGAGGTCGAGATGATGCGCTGTTCCAGGTCGCCGGGGCCACCGACCGTGTAGCGGTCCTCTAGGTCGCGCAGGTGTGCGCGGGCCCAGATCGATCGGGCGGCCGAACTCTTGGCGACGATGCCGGTGGCGTGCTGCTCCCAGGGCGTGCCGTCGGATGCCGTCCCCCGCACGGAGAGGGCGCCGGAGGCCGCGCCGCGGAACCGGCCCGCGATCTGGAGCGGCACGCCGGGGAACAGCGCGCCCAGCCGGGTGGGCGCCACGCTGCCGGGGACGATCTCCAGCCCGTCGGCGTGCAGGGAGAGGCCGGTGGCCACGGGGGCGGCGATCCGGTGGTGGATGTGCTCCATCGCCTCGTCGAGGCGGTCTTCGGACTCCACCAGTTCGCAGCGGCCCTGGCCGATCGAGGCGAGGCGGTTCAGGAAGCCGGCGTTGACGGCCTGGTCGATGCCGACGGTGTGCACGCGGATGCCGTGCAGCCGCGGTTCGAGATGGGCGAGGAGCTGGTCCTCGTTGCCGACCTGGCCGTCGGTGATGAGGACGAGGACCCGATCGCGGGCGGGGTCGGCGAGCAGGCGGCAGCCCTCGTCGAGCGGGGTGAGCATCTCCGTGCCGCCCCGCGCGCCCAGCGCCGCGAGGTGCTCGACGGCGCGGAACCGGTTGCGGTCGGTGCCGTCGACCAGTCTGGAGCCGAGGTCGCGCGGGCGCTCGATGACGCTGTCGAAGGACAGCACGGCGAACCGGTCCTCGGCGCGGAGGGTGTCGACGATGCGGGCGGCGGCGCGGCGGGCGGCGACCATCTTCCAGCCGTGCATGCTGCCGGAGCGGTCGAGGACGAGCACCACGTCGCGTGGACGGGGCCTCACCTCCCCGGAAGGCAGGACCGTGAGGCTGAACGTCCCCTCCTCGCCGGACTCGTCGGGGATGAGGGAGAGGGCCGCGCTTTCGTGAGGGGCGAAAGCGAGACGGAGGACGAAATCGCGGTCGAGTCGCTCGCCCGGTAGCAGGGTCAGGGTCGTCCGCTCGGCGTCGCCTGCCTCGGCGACCACGTGCAACGCCGACCGGATCTCCGTGAGAGGAAGCCCTGCCGGATCGATGTCGACGGTGATGGCCAGGCGCACCGGGTTGGGGAAGTGGGGCAGCAGGACGGGCGGACTGATCCGGGACGCGTCAGGCACGGCGTCGGTATCGTCGGCGGTTCCGGAGCCTGCGCGCTCGCCGTCGAGCGGAGCGCCGGGGATGTAGCGGGGGGCGACGACGAGAGGGAAGCGGAACGTCGCGCTGGACGCCGACTCGTGCGGCAGCGGCTGGTCGAGGGACAGCCTGATCGTGACCCGCTCACCCGGCAGGATGTTGCCCACCCGCATGGTGAACACGTCCGGGCGGTCCTCTTCCGCTATCGCCGCGCGTTGACCCGCGGCGATGGCGGTGTCGTAGTCCTGCCGGGCCTGGCCGCGCTCTTTCAGCTTCCCTTCGATGACCCGGTCCGCGGCCTCCATGCGCATCGCGGTGACGGCGGCGCGGTCGGGCAGAGGGAAGATGTAGGTGGCCTCCAGCGGCTCGTCGAAGGGGTTGCGGAAGCCTTGGACGACCTCGATGCCCGCGGCGAGGCCGGTGATGGACGCGTGCACGTCCACGGAGTCGAGCGGCAGGTTTCCCCTGCCGGTGCTGAGCGCGCCGAGCCCGTGGTCGGGTACCGGCGGCGCGGGCTCGGGTAGCGGCAGGATACGCACGGTCACTGGATCCTCCGGGGTGGGTCGGCGGGCTGGAAGTCGGGGCTTTCGGCGGGGGTCCGCGCCGGGGCGAGCAGGCCGCGGCGACGTAGTTCGTCGAGAAGCGGACGCGCGGCCGCCTCGATGGCGGCGACGTCGTCGCCGTTCAGGTCGGGGACCTCCAGAAGCACGGTGAGGCCGGGCGCGAGACGGACACCTTGGACGAGAGCGGGGCGGGGTTCGCCATAGCCGCTGAGATCGACGTCCGGCCGGAATGACACATCGGGGCGCGTGCTCCAGAAGTTGCCTCTCTCACCGCCCGCCGCGCTCGGGAGGGCTGGGGGAGGCAGGGCTCGGCTCTCCGGTCTTGCCGGGGAGTCGCGGTGGGGAGCCTGATCGGCCTCCCGAATGGCCGAGGGGTTCGAGCCGAGGTGTCCGGATGTTCGGCCGTGGGAAGCGTCGGACGCCGGCAGGTCGGCCGGTTGAGCGCCCGGCGGATGAGGAACAGCAGCGATCTTGGCGAGCTCCGCGTCGGTCGCGGCGGCGAGTTCGACCTGGATCTCGGCGATGGAGCGGCCCGAGGCCTGGCGCCGCTTCACCGCGACGAGCTGGAGGAGATGGCGGGGCCCGTACAGGGCGGTGCGGCCGCGGCGGCCGAGGGGCGGGTCGATCAGGCCGATCGTGGTGTACCAGCGGATCAGCCGCTCGTTGGGCAGATCGCGCACCCGGCCGCTGACCTGTGCGGACGCGCCCGCCGCGAGAGCCGCGGCGGCACGGTCCGCCAGTTCGGCGATCGTCCAGGTGTCGTCGTCCATGGATCGATGATGACACTGTCATGATGACAGTGTCAATCGCGATCGAGCAACGGGCGGTGTCGCAACGCCCCTCTCGGGCGGCCGCTTCGGCATGCCGGCCCGCGGACGGCTCGGCCTCGGCCTCGTGACGGGCGGCATCGCCGAACGTTGTGTTGGACGTGAAGCGGGCGCTTGGAGACGAACCCACGGCCAAATTGCCATTTGAAACGTCATAGTGGTGGCCATCGTCGGCCGACTCACCGTTTGGCTAGGCGTTTATGGCCGTCGCCGTAAGGGTGGCCTCGCCGATTGCAGAAATGGTCGCTCCGGGCGGGAGGTCCGAAATGTCTGGCTGTCACCCTCGGTGGCCCTCTGGTCGCTCATCGGGGTGACAGCCTGGTCATGAGAACTCGGTGAACCTTGCAGTATCTCGGGCGAAGCGCCCAAAGTCTATTAATAGCGACACGGTGTCCAATAGATCTGTTTATGGGGTAAGAGTGCTGTTCGGTATTGGGATGTGATCTCTTGAATACGCTGGTAACGAGCGTCTGCAGCCTTTACCTTTTCTGGCATGAGCGACCATCTCCTGGTCGAGACGCTGCGCGAGCGCGACCCCGGCGCCCCGGCCGCGGTCTACGACGCATACGCCGAGAGGCTCTACGCGTACTGCTGGTTTCAGCTGAGAGGACGCGACGCGGCACAGGTCGCCCTGCGGGACACCTTCATCGTGGCCGAGGCGCACATAGGCGAACTGCGCGAACACGACCGGTTCCGACCATGGCTCTACGCCATCGCCCGGTTGGAGTGCGCCCGCCGCATGCCGTCCAGGCACCAGGTGCCGGACGTGCCGGTCGCCAGTCACGACCAAGAGGACGTCGACCAGCGCCTCACGGCGTGGCATGCGGTGCAGTCGCTGCCGCCTCTCTCCCGAGAGATCCTGGAACTGCACGCCAGGCGCCAGTTGTCGGTCCCTGACCTCGCAGTCGTGTTCGGGTTGTCGGCGAGGGACGCGCAGATGGCACTCGACGACGCGCACGGCGAACTCGAAGCGGCTTTGACCGCAGAGATACTCGCGAACAAGGGACCCTACGGTTGCCCCGAGCGGGCTCTCCTCCTCCGTGAGCGCCGTGGTGAGCTCACCTACGACATCAGCAAGCGGCTGATGGAGCACGCGCGAGAGTGTTCCGCCTGTGGGGCTCTCCGTCCCCGAACCCTGTCGGCCGCCAAAGTCTTCGCGCTGCTCCCGGACGCGGTACCCGCGCCAGAGATGCGGCTCAGGGTGATGAACTGCTTCCTGGATCCGGAGCTGGTCGGCTACAGGCTCTTCGTGGCCACTCGTGTCACGGATTTCAGGTCCGATGGATTTCCCGTCCAGACCGCCTTCGGACGTCCCGAACGGGTGGCTCGCCAGGGTCGACGCTGGCGGTTTGGCCGTACCCGTAAGACCGCCCAGGAGGAGGGGGCGGCCACGCTCTACGCACAGGTCGGTCGTGCCTCTGCCGTGCTCATGGCCGTGGCGCTCCTGTCCGCGTCCGGGGTCGCTTCGATGTACGTCGTCAGTGCCCAGCGTGAGAACAGGGACGAACACGCCGGCCCGCGTCCGACAGCGATTCCCGGCACCTCCCAGAGGCCCGGATCGGGGCAGCGGATGCCTGCGCATCCACGCGCTTCCGACACCCTCGACGCCATCCCCTCGGCCACGTTTCCCTTGGGTGCGCGCAACTCTTCCGCTCCGCCGCCCGCTCTCTTAGGTATGTCCTCGCTGCTGGCGTTGTCGGGTGGGTCCTCGAAGTCCGCGCCCACAGGCGCGCTTGTGGTCTCTCCCCTATTCCTGGACCTGGCCGGAGGATCAAACGGCTCCATAGAGTTATGGGCAGAAGGCAACCCAGTGGCCTGGAGGGCGAGGAGCCGAGGCTCTCTCAAAGTCAGCCCGGCCTCTGGGCGCCTTGCAGCCGGGCAGAGCGTGACCGTCCATGTGCACGTCTCACGGGGGCAGAAGTCCCACGGAGAAAGCACAGTCGCGTTCCGCCCCGGCGGGCCCTTGGTCCACGTCACATGGCGCCCTGCGCTCAGCACCTGACGCCCGGCGCCTGACCTTCCTCCGTTGCGGACTGCCCTCGCGTGGCGTTTCTACCTGCCTTTTCCCGAGTCAACTACGCTTCGTAGCTGATCATTTGCGCTAGGCAGTACCGCGGGCGGGGAGGACGTGATCATGGCACCTGGCGCACCCGAGCTACGTCGCCGTCGCGTGGCCCTGCCTTCCGCCGGCAGGGCATTGCGGTTGGTCGCTCTCACCTCCGGCTTCGCGATCGGCATGAGCGTGCTGGTGCCGGGCGCGTCCGCCCGTCCGTCCGACCCACCCGGCCCTAGCGCCAAGGACGTCGAACGGAGCGAACGCGACGTCAGGGAGCGGGCGGCGGAGGTCGGGCGGACGAAGGCCATGCTCGCCCAAGCCGACGGCGAACTCGACAGGCTCGCCATCACCGCAGAGACCGCCGTGGAGCGCTACAACGGCGAACTCGTGCAACTACGGCACGCACAAGAGGCGTACAGGGACGTCCAAGGGAGGCTCGCCGAGGCGGACCGGAGAGTGGAGCAGGCCAGAGCCGAACTGGCGTCCTTCGCCGCGCAGGTCTACCGGGACAACACCGGCTACGACCCGATGTCCTCGGCCGTCGCGGGTGAAGGCGGACCCCAAGGCTTCATGGACCGCGCGGGCATGGTGAAGATGCTCGCCGAACGGCGGACCGCCATGTTCCGCCGGGTCGAGGCCTCCAAGACGGTCGCGGACGTCTTCCGCCGTCAGGCGAAGACCGCGCTGGACGAGCAAGGCGCAGCGACGAGGCGCGCCGACGAGGCCAAACGGCTCGCACAAGACGCTGTGGCCGCCCAACAGGAGGCCGTCCAGCGGATCGAGACGGATAAGCGCCGTCTGGAACGCAAGCTTGGCAAGGCCCAAGCGCATGCCGCGGAAGTCAAGCGCGCGCGGGAACGTGCGCGGGAGAAGGCGCAGACGCGCAAGTTCCGTTCGGATTTCCCCGTTCCGAAGGAGGTGCCACCCGAGGCGCGTGGTGCCATCGCGGTCGAGGCGGCGCTCAAGTGGCTCGGCACGCCCTACTCCTGGGGCGGAGGCGGCATGGACGGGCCGACCTATGGCATCGATCAGGGCGCCGGGACGGTCGGCTTCGACTGCTCAGGCCTGACCATGTATGCGTGGAACAAGGCGGGCGTGCGGCTCGACCACTGGACAGGCACCCAGTGGACGTCCGGACCGCACATTCCCATCAGCAGGCTGCGTGCAGGTGACCTGGTCTTCTTCGCGACCAATCGCTCCGATCCCGCCACGATCCACCACGTCGGGCTCTACCTCAGCGATGGCCGCATGGTGGAAGCGCCCTACACCGGTGCACGGGTGCGCATAGCGAGCATCCACCGGCACGACCTGATCGGTGCCACACGGCCCGCAGGCTGAAGGAGTCCAGCTCCCGTACAAAGCGAGAACCCTTCTGCAGGAGTCCTACAGAAGGGTTCGTCGCGAGCGTCGCGTGGGCGGCAGGGAGCGGGTCGGTGCCGTCCGCGACTCCGCACGGCCCGGCCGGCCGCACGGGCCGGAGACGGCTCAGTGGCCGCCCTGGTCGGAGGCGCGCTTGAAGGAACGCTCGATCTCCTGCTCGGCCTCCACGCGTCCCACCCAGCTGGCGCCTTCGACGGACTTGCCGGGCTCCAGGTCCTTGTAGACCTCGAAGAAGTGCTGGATCTCCAGCCGGTCGAACTCGGCGACGTGGTGGATGTCGCGCAGGTGCTCCATGCGGGGGTCGGTGGCGGGGACGCACAGGACCTTGTCGTCGCCGCCGGCCTCGTCGGTCATGCGGAACATGCCCACGGCGCGGCAGCGGATGAGGCAGCCGGGGAACGTCGGTTCCTGGAGCAGGACCAGGGCGTCGAGGGGGTCGCCGTCCTCGCCGAGGGTGTCCTCGACGAAGCCGTAGTCGGCCGGATACTGCGTGGAGGTGAAGAGCATGCGGTCGAGCCGGATGCGGCCGCTCTCGTGGTCCACCTCGTACTTGTTCCGCTGGCCCTTCGGGATCTCAATCGTGACGTCGAAATCCAAGATGTCCTCCGCTCCCTGCGCGCTCGCAGTGAATAGTCTTTCGGGAGCCTGTGGGCGAGGCCGGCACCACAGGTGAGTGTTCCCCTGTATAAGGATGTCGCACGTTGGTGAGTGCTGAGTGGGAGAGGGGCGGTCACGTGCCTGGACGGGGCCGGGCCCTCGCAGTCCTGTCGCTGTCCCTCCTTAACGTTTTCGCCGTCGTCGCAGGTCTGGCAGTGGTGAAACTCACACCCGACCGCCGCCTGTCGCCGCAACCGCCCAGCGTGGCGGCGCGCGACCTGGTGCGGATCGCGCCGTCGTCCGCCGCGATCCCCGCCGCGGAGCCCGGGTCGGGCCGTCCGCCCGACCCGTCCGCCCTGGCGGGGCGGCTCTCCGCACTGATCGGGGGACCGCAGGCGAAGATCAACGCGGTGGTCGTCGACGCGGAGACCCGGCGGCCGCTGTACGAGCTGCGCGCCGGGCAGCCCGCCACCCCGGCCTCGACGACGAAGCTGGCGACGTCGGTGGCGGCGCTGGCCTCGGCCGGGCCGGACCACCGGATCACCACCCGGGTCGTGCGCGGCGCCGGCGACGGGATCATTCTGGTCGGAGGCGGGGATCCTACCCTGACGGCGTTGCCGCCGCGTGCCGGGGCCGGACACCCGCCCTATGCGTCGCTTGCGGATCTGGCCCGCCAGACGGCTACAGCCCTGAAGGCGTCTGGCACGGCCCAGGTGCGCGTGGACTACGACGCGTCCGCCTATCAGGGGCCCCGTACGGCTGCGGGTTGGAAACCCAACTATCTCCCCGACGGCGAGGTGGCGCCTGTCAGCGCCTTGACCGTCGATGAGGGACGTGTGGCGCCATCGGACCCGTCCAGGAAGACACGGGTTTCGGACCCGCCTTCCGCTGCGGCCAGGGAGTTCGCGCGTCTGCTGTCCAAGAACGGGGTCAGTGCCAGGGCCGGACGTTCGACGATCGCAGAGAAGGCGGCTGCGCAACTCGGTGCCGTCCAGTCGCCGCCGTTGTCCGCGCTCGTGGAGCATCTGCTGACCGACAGCGACAACGACGTGGCCGAGGCGGTGGCCCGCCAGGTGGCCATCAATCTGGGACGTCCCGCGACATTCGCCGATGCCGCACAGGCCGTCCGGCAGGTTCTCGCCGGGCTGGGCGTGGCCGAGGGAGTCTCGGTCAACGACGGCAGTGGGTTGTCGCCGCTCAACCGCATCTCGCCCATCGCGCTGGCCCGGATCGTCTCTCTCGCCGCGGGCGGGGACCATCCGAAGCTGCACCCGGTCATCACCGGCCTGCCCATCGCGGGGTTCTCCGGGACGCTGAGCCCGCCCCGCTACACCGTCACGGCCAGCCAGGCGGGCGCGGGGATGGTGCGCGCCAAGACAGGCACCTTGGCGGGCGTCAGCACCCTGGCCGGACTCGCCTACGACGCGGACGGGCGCCTGCTCGCCTTCGCGTTCATGGCAGGAGACGGCAAGGGGCCGGTCGACCCCGGCAAACTCGACCAGCTCGCCGCCGCGGTGGCCACCTGCGGATGTGGTTGATCTGAGGCCCCACACCCGAGCCGCGGCGCGGGTGTGGGGGCGCCCGTACGGGAGATAACCAGAACGGTTGTGCGTTGAACGACCATGCAGGGCGCTCCGGCGCCGCGTTCCGAACGTACGGTGGTTACATGAGCGCCTCAATGATCGACTGGAACCTGGCGGTCCAGGCCGGCACCCGGCTCGTCAGGCCGGGGCCGCAGGTCACCCATGCCGAGGCCCGTGAGGTCGTCAAGGAGCTGCGCGCCCTCTCGAAGATCGCCCACGGGCACGTCCGGGACTTCACCGGGATGGCGTCCGAGCTCGACCCCGACCCGGCGACGATCGTGGACAGGCCCGGCTGGATCCGTGCCAACGTGGACGGTTTCCGGGTGGTGCTGGAACCGCTCATGGAGCAGATGTCCGCGAAGGGGAACGGCGGACCCCTCGGCGGCGCGGGCAACGTCGTCGTCCAGGCGGTCGGTTCTCGCGTCACGGGCATGCAGGTCGGCGCGATCCTGGCGTATATGGCGAGCCGCGTTCTGGGGCAGTACGAGTTGTTCCTGCCGCCGGACCCGTCCGGGCGTGCGCCGACAGGGCGGCTGACTCTGGTCGCGCCCAACATCGTCCATGTGGAGCAGGAGCTCGGTGTGGAGTCGCGTGACTTCCGCCTCTGGGTCTGCTTGCACGAGGAGACGCACCGCGCCCAGTTCACCGGCGTCCCCTGGCTGCGCGAGTACGTCCAGGACCAGATGACCAAGTTCCTCCTCGCGTCCGACCTCGACCCCGGCATGATGCTGGACCGGATCCGGGACGCGGCCGAGGCCGTCGCCGACGCCGTGCGCGGTGGTGACTCCAACCTCATCGACGCGATCCAGACGCCTGAGCAGCGGGAGATCCTCGACCGCCTCACCGCCGTGATGACGCTTGTCGAAGGGCACGGCGACTACGTCATGGACGCGGTGGGCCCCGAGGTCGTGCCGTCCGTCCAGCACATCCGGTCGCGGTTCCAGGGACGGCGCTCGGGCGGTTCCAAGCTCGACAAGACGATCCGGCGCCTGCTCGGCATCGACCTGAAGATGAAGCAGTACGCGGAGGGGTCGCGGTTCGTGCGGAGGGTCGTCACCGAAGTCGGCATGAGCGGCTTCAACCAGGTCTGGCAGTCGCCGGAGACGCTCCCGAGCCACGACGAAATCAAGGAACCCACGCTGTGGATGAGCAGGGTCGTCGGCACACGCGCCATCGATGCTCCGCCGAAGGCCAACGAGGCCTGACCTACAGCGAACTTGAGGCCGTGCCTGCCTTGGGCGTGCGACGCCGTGTGATGGTAGACGTTTGCCATGGGCCCTGATCCGGCTGTGGCGGCGGTACGTCTCGCGGTGCGCCGGGTGCTCGCCGACGTGCCTGAGGGCGCGATGGTGCTGGCCGCGTGCAGCGGGGGCGCTGATTCGCTGGCGCTCGCTGGGGCGTTGGCCTTCGAAGCGCCCAGGGCAGGGCGTCGGGCCGGAGGCATCACTATCGACCATGGCTTGCAGGACGGCTCAGACAAGCGTGCCGACGAGGTGGTCCGAACCCTGGTCGGCCTTGGTCTCGACCCAGCGGGATCTGTCGCGGTCACTGTCGACGGACCGGGCGGCCCAGAGAATGCTGCCCGCGACGCCCGATACACGGCCCTGGACGGTGCCGCCCATCGGTTTGGCGCTTCGGGTGTCCTGCTTGGTCACACGCAAGACGACCAGGCCGAAACCGTCCTGCTAGGGCTGGCGCGTGGTTCGGGGGCCCGCTCGCTGGCCGGCATGTCCGCCACTTTCAGGCGCTCCAGTGGCGTCCTCTATCTGAGGCCCCTGCTGGGGTTGGATCGCGCCACCACGCGCCGCGCCTGCAAAGCCATGGGCCTGGACCCTTGGGACGACCCCCACAACATCGACCGTTCCTTCGCGCGCGTGCGCGTCCGGCACGAGGCCCTTCCCGCTCTGGAGGAGGCGCTCGGCCCAGGAGTGGCCGAAGCGCTGGCACGGACGGCGAGGATGCTGCGCGACGACGCCGACGCCCTAGACGAGATGGGTGCTCGCGCCTACTCCGACTTGGAGGCCTCCGAAGAGGGTGACAACGTGGCGGTCCGCCTGGAAGGGCTCGAAGGGCTGCCCAGAGCCGTCCGCACCAGGGTGCTGCGGATGGCGGCGGTCAGGGCCGGCAGCCCACCGGGTACGCTCGCGGCGGTCCATATCGATGCAGTGGATCGGCTGGTCACGGCCTGGCACGGCCAGCGGCACGTGGATCTGCCCGGGGGGCTGCGCGCCTTCAGGAGGTCTGGGAAGCTGCTGTTCGGCCCGGTTTGACGTCGCGGCGTGTGCGAACCGTCACGCGCCGCGTCGCCGTGCACTGCCTGAACGGCGCGCGGCGGTGTCCGTCCGACGTCCGTCCCACCGGACGGGCGAGGTCTGAGCTATGAGGTGGGGTTGTGGACGAGAAGGACCTGGGCAACGACCTGGCGAAGGTGCTGATTTCCGAGGACGACCTGCAGGCCAAGGTGCGCGAGCTCGCCGCGCAGATCGACGCCGACTACGCGGGCAGGGACCTGCTGCTCGTCGGGGTCCTCAAGGGCGCCGTCATGATCATGGCCGACCTGGCGCGGGCGCTGCACTCGCCCGCCTCCATGGACTGGATGGCCGTTTCGTCCTACGGCTCGGGCACGAAGTCCTCCGGCGTCGTCCGCATCTTGAAGGACCTCGACACCGACATCCTCGACCGGCACGTCCTGATCGTGGAGGACATCGTCGACTCGGGCCTGACGCTGTCGTGGCTGGTGAGCAACCTGCGCTCGCGCAACCCCGCCTCGCTGGAGATCTGCGCGCTGCTGCGCAAGCCGGAGGCCGTCACGACCGACCTCGACGTGAAGTACATCGGCTTTGACATCCCGAACGAGTTCGTCATCGGCTACGGGCTCGACTATGCGGAGCGGTACCGGAACCTGCCCTTTGTCGGAACCCTGGCTCCGCACGTGTACGGCGGGGACGGAGCCTGAGCGTCCAGGAGGGGGCCGGCGGGCGGTGGGGATGCCCTGATCGCCCGGACATGTCCACAGCGGCCGGAGGCGCACCAACGCCCCCAGGGAACAAGGGACCGTGACGAATCGTTGCAAAGGTCGTTGACGGGTATAGGCCAGGGATGCGGGAGAAACGGCGTCGGCTGCGTCTCCTGCGCCTGCGGTGTACCGTCGGTGTCCCGGACCCCGGGTTCGGGAAGCCATATGAGGGAAGCCGCCACGGTGAGACCGGAGCCCCGGGCGACGGGCCTTCCCGTGGGTCGCATTGTTGGTCGCAGTGGCGTCCGTCCCCCGGGACGGGCGAGGATCGCACACAGAGTTGGTCAGGAGGGACGGGCCCCTACGGGGTAACCGGATAAATGGACGTGAAGCGCTATTTTCGCGGGCCGCTGCTGTGGATCCTGCTGTTCGGCCTCTTGGTCGCCCTCGTCATGTGGGGCGTCAACCCCGGCCGTTCGTTCGAGAAGGTCGACACATCCAAGGTCGTCCAGGAGATCAACGCGGGCCAGGTGAAGTCCGCCAAGATCATTGACAAGGACCAGCGGATCGAGCTGACGCTCACCAACGGCAAGCAGCAGCAGGCCTCCTGGGTCGAGGGCCAGGGCCTCCAGCTGCAGCAGCAGCTTCAGAACCAGGCCAACGCCGGCAAACTGTCCGGCGGCTACAACGTTGATGTCCCGAAGCAGAGCTTCTTCCTGAACCTGCTGTTCAGCCTGCTTCCCATCGTGGTCATCGTGCTGATCTTCCTGTTCATCATGAACCAGATGCAGGGCGGCGGCTCGCGGGTGATGAACTTCGGCAAGTCCAAGGCCAAGCTCATCACCAAGGACACCCCGAAGACCACCTTCGCCGACGTGGCCGGGGCCGACGAGGCCCTGGAGGAGCTGGAAGAGATCAAGGACTTCCTGCAGAACCCGGCGAAGTTCCAGTCCATCGGCGCCAAGATCCCCAAGGGCGTGCTGCTGTACGGCCCGCCCGGCACCGGCAAGACGCTGCTGGCGCGCGCCGTCGCCGGCGAGGCGGGCGTGCCGTTCTACTCGATCTCCGGCTCGGACTTCGTCGAGATGTTCGTCGGCGTGGGCGCGTCCCGGGTCCGCGACCTGTTCGAGCAGGCCAAGACCAACGCCCCCTCGATCATCTTCATCGACGAGATCGACGCCGTCGGCCGGCACCGCGGCGCGGGCCTCGGCGGCGGCCACGACGAGCGCGAGCAGACCCTCAACCAGCTGCTGGTCGAGATGGACGGCTTCGACGTCAAGGGCGGCGTGATCCTGATCGCCGCGACGAACCGTCCCGACATCCTCGACCCGGCGCTGCTGCGTCCCGGCCGCTTCGACCGCCAGGTCACCGTGGACCGCCCCGACCTGGAGGGCCGCAAGGGCATCCTGCGCGTGCACGGCCGCGGCAAGCCGTTCGCGCAGGACGTCGACCTCGACGTGATCGCGCGCCGCACGCCCGGCTTCACCGGCGCCGACCTGGCCAACGTGATCAACGAGGCGGCGCTGCTCACCGCGCGGTTCGACCGCAAGCTGATCGACATGGACACCCTGGAGGAGTCCATCGACCGCGTCATGGCCGGGCCGGAGCGCAAGACCCGGGTGATGTCGGAGAAGGAAAAGAAGATCATCGCCTACCACGAGGGCGGGCACGCGCTGGTGGCGCACGCGCTGCCGAACTCCGACCCGGTGCACAAGGTGACGATCCTTCCGCGCGGACGGGCCCTGGGGTACACCATGACCCTCCCGATGGAGGACAAGTTCCTCACGACCCGTTCGGAGATGACCGACCAGCTCGCCATGCTGCTGGGCGGCCGCACCGCCGAGGAACTGGTCTTCCACGAGCCGACCACCGGCGCGGCCAACGACATCGAGAAGGCCAGCTCCATCGCCCGCAACATGGTGACCGAGTACGGCATGAGCGAGCGCCTCGGCGCGCGCAAGTTCGGCACCGGGCAGGGCGAGGTATTCCTCGGCCGCGACATGGGCCACGAGCGGGACTACTCCGAGGACATCGCCTCCGCGATCGACGACGAGGTCCGGCGCTACATCGAGGGCGCGCACGACACCGCGTGGGAGATCCTCGTCGAGTACCGGGACGTCCTGGACGAGCTCGTCGTGAACCTGATGGAGAAGGAGACGCTGTCCAAGCAGCAGGTGCTGGAGATCTTCGCGCCGATCCAGAAGCGGCCGCACCAGAACTCCTACACCGGCTACGGCAAGCGCCTCCCGTCCGACCGTCCGCCGGTGCTCACGCCCAAGGAGCTCGCCCTGCTCGGTCCGCAGGACGTCGCCGACCTGACCAAGAACAACGGCCAGAGCGGCGTCACCTCTGAGGCCGTCGATCCGGCCCCGGGCGAGAGCTGACGGCCTTGGCGATCCCGTACGACGAGGCGCCGCTCGAGAACGACCCGCCGGGCGAGACACTGCACGGCGGGCGTTTCGACCACGCGCGCATCGAGAAGGCCGTGCGCGAGATCCTGATCGGCATCGGGGAGGACCCCGACCGCGACGGGCTGCGCGACACCCCTGCCAGGGTGGCGCGCGCGTACGCCGAACAGTTCGCGGGCCTGCGCCAGAAGCCCGAGGACGCGCTGACCACGGTGTTCGACGCCGACCATGAGGAAATGGTCCTGGTGAAGGACATCGAGGTGTACTCCGTTTGCGAGCACCACCTGGTGCCTTTCCACGGGGTCGCGCACGTGGGCTACACGCCCAACAAGAAGGGCCAGATCACTGGTCTGTCGAAGCTGGCCCGGCTGGTGGACGTGTACGCCCGCCGGCCGCAGGTGCAGGAGCGCCTCACCAGCCAGGTGGCCGACGCGATGATGACGGTGCTGGAGCCCCGCGGCGCCATCGTGGTGATCGAGGCCGAGCATCTGTGCATGACGATGCGCGGGGTGCGGAAGCCGGGCGCGAAGACGGTGACGTCGGCGGTGCGCGGCGACTTCCGCGACCATGCCGAGACGCGGTCCGAGGCGATGAGCCTGATTCTCGGCCGCTGACGGGTGCTCGGGCCCACCCGAGTCCGCCTGAACGTCTGAACGGGCCTCAGCGTCAAGCTGAGGCCCGTTCTGCTGCTTCCGGAGAGGGTATGCCGGACGGATGGGGCGGGTGGAGCGCCGCTCCGGCGGGTCGATCGCAAGGCATAGGGTTGGGTGACATGACCAGTGCCGCCGTTCCGGGGCTGCCCGAGCCAGGGCGGTGCCTCGTCATGGGCGTGGTCAACGTGACGCCCGACTCCTTCTCCGACGGCGGCGCCTGGTTCGACCCGGAGAAAGCGGTCCGTCACGGGCTCGATCTCGTGAGCGAGGGCGCCGACATCGTGGACGTGGGCGGCGAGTCGACGCGTCCTGGTGCGCAGCGTGTGTCCCAGGAAGAGGAACTGCGCCGCGTGGTTCCGGTCATTGAGGCGCTCGTGGCCGAGAACGTCCCCGTGAGCGTCGACACCATGCGCGCCGAGGTCGCCGAGGCCGCGGTCGGCGCGGGCGCGCGGCTGGTGAACGACGTGAGCGGCGGCCTGGCCGACCCCGACATGCCGCGCGTGGTGGCCGCCGCGGGCGTGCCCTACGTGGTGATGCACTGGCGCGGCCACAGCCATGACATGTACAACCGCGCCATCTACACGGACGTGGTTCGTGAGGTGCGCGACGAACTGCTGCACAGGGTCGACGCCGTTCTGGGGGAGGGCGTCGATCCATCGATGATCGTGCTCGACCCCGGGCTGGGCTTCGCCAAGAACCCGGAGACAGGGCACAACTGGTCGCTGCTTGCCCATCTCGACGCGTTCACTGGTCTCGGCTATCCCGTCCTGGTGGGCGCGTCCCGCAAGGGGTTCCTGACGCGGCTCCTGGCGGAACCGGACGGGACGCGTCGTCCGTTCGGCGAATGCGATGACGCGACCGTGGCCATCACGTCTCTCGTGGCCGCTGCCGGGGCATGGTGCGTAAGGGTGCACAGGGTCCGGCCCAACGCGGACGCGGTACGGGTGGCGGCCGCGATGCGCGCGGCGCGTCTGGTCGGTCCCGACAGCGTCAGCCAGGAAAGCCCAAGCAAGGGCAGTGCTATCAAGGACAGCGCTACCAAGGACACTAACGACGACGCCAGTAACGACGACGGGAGTCCTCGCCTATGAGCCGTGCCGTGAACCGCGCCGACGTGGACGAGGTCCATGCCGAGTTCTACGCCGCGTTCGAGGCCGGCGACTTCGACCGCATGTCGGCGGTCTGGGCAGATGGCCAGTACGCCGACGGCGTCTCCTGCGTCCACCCCGGCTGGACGATGCTGCGGGGACGAGAGGCTGTGCTGCGCTCGTGGGCGCTCATCATGGCCAACACGTCCTACATCCAGTTCGTGCTCACCGACGTGGAGACGGACGTGTACGGCGACCACGCCGTGGTGACGTGCAAGGAGAACATCCTGACCGCCGACGAGGACACCGAAGCAGGGTTCCTCGCCGGTGGAAGCATCGTGGCTACGAACGTGTTCGTACGGGCGGACGGGGAGTGGCGGCTTCTGCTTCACCACGGTTCCCCCGTCCTCAACGTCGTGGATGCAGAGGAAGAATGACTCTCGACCGCATCGAGTTGCGCGGGCTTCGGGCGCGGGGGCGCCACGGATGCCTGCCTGCCGAGCGCGACCTGGGGCAAGTGTTCGTCGTGGACGCCGTCCTCGGCCTCGACACGCGCCCCGCCGCGGAAGGCGACGACCTCTCGCGTACCGTCGACTACGGAACGCTCGCCGGCCGGCTCGTCGCCGCCGTGGAGGGGGAGCCCCTGAACCTCCTGGAAACGCTGGCCGACCGGCTGGCGAAGATATGTCTGGAAGATCGACTGGTGTCCGAGGTCGAGATCACCGTCCACAAGCCGAGCGCCCCGATCCCGCACCCCTTCGCCGACGTCGCCGTGAAGATCACGAGGAGTCGCCCATGACAGCGTCCGACCGCATGCCCGACCGCACCGCCACCGGGGGGCACATGCTGGTCCAGCACCGCGTCGTGTTCTCGATCGGCAGCAACCTCGGGGACCGGCTGGACAACATCCAGGAGGCGGTCGACGCCCTGTTCGACGCACCAGGACTGAGTTTCGTGGCGTTCTCCCCGGTCTACGAGACCGCCCCCTACGCGCCGCCCGGGGAGAGCATCCCGGAGCAGGGCGACTTCCTGAACATCGTGCTCATCGCCGACACGCGACTGCCCCCGGAGAACCTGCTGGAGCGGGTCCTGAACATCGAGACCTCGATGCGCCGCGAACGCCTGGTCCGCTGGGGCCCCCGCACCCTCGACATCGACATCGTGACGTTCGGGGACATCACGTCCGACGACCCCGACCTGACGCTCCCGCACCCGCGCGCGCACGAGCGCGCGTTCGTCCTCGTCCCCTGGGCCGACATCGAGCCCGACGTGCTGCTGCCCGGGCACGGCCGCGTGGGAGACCTGGCCGAGGCCAAGCAGGCGGAGGGCGGCCCGTCGGCCTGCCGCCGGCGTGACGACCTGGTTCTGCAGCAGCCTGCATGAAGCCGTCCCGCCCCCTGTTCCTCGTCGCCCTCGTGGTCGTCATAGGGGTCATCACCTGGGCGGTGCTGCGTTCTGCCTACCTGTCGCTGCCCCCGCTTCCGTGGACCGCGGTGCCGACGCTGCTGCTGCTCGCCCTCGGTGAGGCCTTCACCGGGCTGAACGTGCTGCGCCGCATCCGCCGCAAGCCCTCCAGCGGACGCTCGGCGGACTCCGCCCGCAAGCCGGCGCAGAAGCCGCTGGATCCCCTGGCCGTGGCGCGCCTGGCGGCCCTGGGGAAGGCCAGCGCGCATTCCGCGGCGGTCATCGCGGGCGTGTTCGGCGGGTTCGCCGTCAGCCTCTCCGCGTCGCTGGAGAAGTCGACGCCCCGCCACGACTTCTTCGTGAGCGGCGGCACCTTCCTCGCGGCCGTCGTGCTGGTGGCGGCGGCGTTCTTCCTGGAGTACGCCTGCCGGGTTCCCAAGGGACCGGACGACGAGCACCGCGACCAGCCCGGCGCGTCCCGGGCCTGAGGGGCGCGTCGGGGCGCTTGCGGTGCCGGGCGACTTGCGGGCTTGGCGCTACTTGTCGATGTCGCCGACGACGAAGAACATCGAGCCCAGAATGGCGATCATGTCGGCGACCAGGTTGCCGGGCAGCAGCTCCGCGAGCACCTGGATGTTGTTGAACGACGCGGACCGCAGTTTCATCCGCCACGGTGTCTTCTCGCCCCGCGACACCAGGTAGTAGCCGTTGATGCCCAGCGGATTCTCCGTCCAGGCGTAGGTGTGCCCCTCCGGGACCTTCAGAACCTTCGGCAGCCGCTGGTTGATGGGGCCGGGCGGGAGCTCGGCGAGGCGGTCGAGGCAGGCGTCCGCAAGGTCGAGGGACGCGTGCACCTGGTCGAGCAGGCATTCGAAGCGGGCCAGGCAGTCGCCCTCCGACCGGGTGACCACGCGGACGTCCAGTTCGCCGTAGGCGAGGTAGGGCTCGTCCCGGCGCAGGTCGAAGTCCACGCCGGACGCGCGCGCGATGGGCCCGGACACCCCGTACTGCAGGATCTGCTCCTGCGTGAGGACGCCGACGCCCCTGGTACGGGCCCGGAAGATTTCGTTGCCCATGATGAGGTCGTCGATGTCGCCCATGCGGGCGCGCACCTCGGAGACCGCCGCCCGCGCGCGCGCCGTCCAACCGGCGGGCAGCTCGTCCTTCAGCCCGCCGACACGGTTGAACATGTAGTGCATGCGTCCACCGGAGATCTCCTCCATGACGCGTTGCAGGACCTCGCGCTCGCGGAACGCGTAGAAGATCGGGGTGATGGCGCCCACTTCCAGCGGGTAGGAGCCGAGGAACATCAGGTGGTTGAGGATCCGGTTCAGCTCTGCCAGCAGCGTCCTCGCCCACACCGCGCGTAGGGGGACCTCCATGCCGAGCATGCGTTCGACGGCGAGAACGACGCCGAGTTCGCTGGAGAACGCCGACAGCCAGTCGTGCCGGTTCGCCAGGACGATGATCTGCCGGAAGTCGCGGACCTCGAACAGCTTCTCCGCTCCCCGGTGCATGTAGCCCACGATGGGCTCGGCCGCCGAGATGCGTTCGCCGTCCAAGGTGAGCTTCAGCCGGAGCACGCCGTGCGTGGACGGGTGCTGGGGGCCGATGTTCAGGGTCATGTCCTCGGTGGCGAGCTCCTTGGCGCCCGCACCGATCCCGACGATCCGTTCGGTGGTCATGGTCGCGCCTCCGCCACTCCGATCACTGCTTCATGGTCCCATGGCGAGCGGTAGTCGTTATCCGGTTGACTAGGGGGCAATGAACGCGAGCCACGGCGAACCGCCGTTCGATCCCGCCGCGCATCCTGGACAGCAGGGCGCGGTGCGTCCGCCCGTGCCGCCCGGTCCGGGCCACGGCGGTCAGCCCCCTGGTCAGGGTCAGACAGGGGCACCATACCCGCCGCAGCAGGGGCCGCATCAGGGGCCGCCCGTCTACCAGGCGGACCAGGCCTTCGCGCCTGGTGCCGGCCTTCGCTGGTCGCCCATCTCCAAACGCCATGCCTGGCACAGGCTTCTCACCGCGGTCCTGTGGGCGATCCCCGTGGGCGGCGTAGGCGCTTTCATCGTGTGGAGGAACGGCACCGTGGTCGCGGCGTCCATGTGGGTCGTCGCCGTCGTCCTCGGGGTCATCCTCACCTGGGTGGTCGCGGAGCTGGATCGCAGGGCTTACGGCTATGCCGAGCGTGGCGACGACCTCATCGTGACCCATGGCGTCCTCGTCCGGCGGCTCATCGTGGTCCCGTACGGGCGGATGCAGTTCGTGGACGTCACGGCGGGGCTTCTGGAGCGGTGGATGGGTGTCGCCACCGTCCGGATGCACACCGCCGCCGCGGCTACGGACGCGACGATTCCCGGACTGCCCACTGCGGAGGCCGCGCTCCTGCGTGACCGTCTCGCGCAGAAGGGCGAGGAGCGGGGCATGGGCCTATGAGCGGCCCCTACGGCCCATATGGCCCGCCTGGACGATCCGGCCCGCCTGGCCCGCCTGGACAACCAGGCCCGCCCGGCCCTCCTGGACCCCCAGGCCCCTACGGTCGCCCTGCGGGGCCGCCGTACCCGCCGCCCCGTCCTGGATTCAGCCCGCCCCGTCCGCCGTACGCGTACGGACCGCCGCAGCCGCAACGCCCGCCGATCCGCTTCTCGGAGGGCACGCACAGGCTCCACTGGGCGACGGCCCCGCTTCGCGCGTTCGTCTTCCTCATCATCTACTTCGTCCTACTCGGCTTCCCTCTCCTGCTGACCCAGACCAGCAGTGGCATCACCTTGGCGATCACGCCGGAGGTGATCCTGAGGTTCATCCTCGTGAGCATCCCCATGGGACTGATCGCAGTAGGAACCGGGCTGTGGACCTGGCTTGCACTGCGGTTCCGTGTCGACAACGACGACCTCGTCGTCGAAACCGGCATCCTCCGGAAGAACGCGCGCCGCATCCCGCTTTCGCGGATCCAGGCCATCGACGTCGTGCGCCCGCTGGTGACGCGGGTGTTCGCGCTTTCTGAAGTGCGCGTGGAGCTGGCAGGGGGCGAGCAGAGCGAAATCGCCCTCCGCTACCTGGGTCGGCAGTCGGCGCAACAGCTGCGTGCCGAACTCCTCGCCCGCGCGGCCGGGCTTCCGGGCCACACTCCGGAAGCGCCCGAACGGCACCTGTGGCGCGTCCCGTTCGGCACTCTGCTGGGGTCGCTCATCGTGCGGCTGCCCGTCCTGGGGACGGTGCTGCTGTTCCTCGCGTCGCTCATCTTCCTCGTGATGTACGCGGAGGGCGGCATCCTGGCCGTCACCATCCCGGTCCTCCTCGGCCTCATCCGAGCCGTGATCGCACCTCTGGTCATGTACGCCAACTTCACGATCGCGATGTCGCCGGACGGGATCCGCCTGCGCTACGGCCTGCTGGAGACCCGGATGCAGACGCTTCCGCCGGGCCGCGTCCAGGCGGTCAGCATCGTCGAACCGGTGATCTGGCGGAGCCTGGGCTGGGCCCGGGTCGAAGTCACCGTCGCCGGATACGCGGGCGAGCGCCAAGCCCTCTCGTCGACCCTTCTCCCCGTCGCGCCACGCCATGTCGCCCTGCATCTCGTGTCGCAGGTCTTCCCGGGGACACAGGTGGACGCGGTCGCTCTAGTTCCCGCGTCGTCCAAGACCGTGTCGATAGAGCACGCGGATGGCGCCGGCACCGACGACGTGGTCTTCGTGACCCGGCACGGATGGCCCTGCCGCCGCACGGACGTTATCGCCCACGCGCGCGCGCAGAGCGTCAGGCTGACCGTGAACCCCTTCCAGCGCCTGCTGGGCCTGGCGACCGTCCACGTGGACGCGCCTCCGGGGCCGGTCCAGGTGGCCGCGGCGGACCGCGAGCTGGGCGAGGCCCGCGCGATCGTGGAGTCCACCGCGAGCCGGGCCCTCGCCGCCCGCCGCGCCGGTGGCGGCGACCCCACCCACTGGGCCCGCTGACGACTTATCCACAGGAACGCGTTCTCCTTCCGCGCCCCTCGGCGTCCTCCGACGATGGAACACGTCGGCCCGCCCGAGGGGGGAGGGCGGGCCGACCCCGCCAGTGAGCGAACGCGATCACGTGGAAGGAGGCGCCCCGATGGGACTTCGCAGGCGCTTGATCACCAGCCCCGGCCCGATCATCCAGGTCGTCCGGAGCGGCTGGAACCGCCCGGGCCGTCGCTCGCCGATCGGCCGCATCATCCGCTGGTGCCGAGAAGTTTCTCGAAGGCACAAGGCCCGCTGCCCCGCCTCAGGCATGGAGGCGATGCCGGAGAGCCGCGCCCGCGCCCGACCGGGCCGCGGCATAGGGGGCGCGGCTACGCGGAAGAGGGCCGTCACCCGTGCTCGGTCGCTCGGCTCCGCTCCAGTCGACCGCGAACGGCACATATCGTCGGGTCATGAGCGACCTGGCCTACGACCCCTGGTCCGCCGAGTTCGTGGCGGACCCGTATCCGGTGTTCGAGCGGCTCCGCGCCGAGCAACCGGTGTTCTTCCACGAGCCCACCGGCCAGTGGGTGATCAGCCGCTACGAGGACGTCGACGGGCTGCTGCGCGACCGGCGCCTCGGGCGGTCGTACCTGCACATCGCGAGCCACGAGGAGTTCGGGCAGGAGCCGGAGCCCGACTTCCTCAAACCCTTCTGGGACCTGATCCGTGCCGGGATGCTCGACGTGGAGCCGCCCACCCACACGCGGTTGCGGCGTCTGGTGTCCAAGGCGTTCACGGCCCGCATGGTGGAGGGCCTGCGTCCGATGATCCGGCGCCTAGCCGAGGAGCTCGCGTCGGGGCTCGCCGACAGGGGCGGCGGCGACCTGCTCGCCGAGATCGCCGAACCGCTGCCGGTGAACGTGATCGCCGAGATGCTGGGCGTCCCCGTCGAGGACCGGCACCTGCTGCGCCCCTGGTCGGCCGACATCTGCGGCATGTACGAGCTGAACCCGCCAGAGGAGGTCCAGCGGACCGCCGTCCGCGCGGCCGTGGAGTTCTCCGACTACCTTCGCGAGCTGGCCCGCGCCCGGCGGGGCGAGCCGGGTGACGACCTCATCACCGCCCTGGCCCACGTCGTGGACGAGGGCGACCGGCTCACCGAGGACGAGCTGATCGGCACCTGCGTCCTGCTCCTCAACGCGGGCCACGAGGCCACGGTGAACGCGACGGGCAACGGCTGGTGGACGCTGTTCCGCAACCCCGGCCAGCTGGAACGCCTCCGCTCCGACCCGTCGCTCGTGCCCACCGCGGTCGAGGAACTGCTGCGCTACGACACCCCGGCGCCCATGTTCGAACGGTGGGTGCTGGAGGACATCCGGGCCGCCGGCGTCGACATTCCGCGTGGCGCCGAGGTCGCCCTCCAGTTCGCATCCGCCAACCGCGACCCGGAGGTGTTCGTTGACCCGAACCGGCTCGACCTGGGTCGCGACCCGAACCCGCACATCACCTTCGGCCTCGGCATCCACTACTGCCTGGGCGCCCCCCTGGCCCGCATAGAGCTGACCGAGTCATTCGGCGCGCTCCTGCGCGCAGCCCCCGCCCTGCACCTCACCACCGAACCAGAGTGGAAGCCCGGCTACGTCCTACGAGGCCTGACCGCCCTACACGTAGAGCGCTAACCAATCTAGGTACGCGGACACCCAAGCCGCCCGGGAGCCGGGCTGTGTGAGTTGTGGCGGTATCGACATGCTGCGCTTGGTGGTGGTCCGCATCTCTTCGCCGAGGGTCGGAGGCGTGGCGCCGACTCGTGCGGGGGGCGGTGCTGAGTGTTGGCCAGCGGCGTGACGTCGACTGCGGCGGTCGCGGGGTTGTGTGGTTCGGCGACCAGGGGGTTTGGTAGTCGATGGCTTTCGGGGGCGGCCGGTTCGGGATGGGGGCGCCCTTTGCGGGTGGGTTTGGGCCCCGGCGCTAGATGAGGTGGGTCAAGGGGGTTGGGATGGGGATGTTGATGGTTTGGGTTAGCCAGCCGAAGCCGCCTAGGCCTGCGGGGTCGGTCAGTTCGGCGTCTTCGCCTGCGTGGCAGAGGGCGGCCATGTAGGCGCGCGGGTCTTGGTGGGCCAGGTCGAGGGGCGGGCGGGTTCCCGAGAGGCCCAGGGCGCGGAGGGCCTCGCGCTGGGTCGTCAGGAGGCTGGAGGTCGCGCCGGCACGGCGGCCGGCGACCAGGCAGGCGTCGAGTGCGACATGGGCGGTGACGTCGCACGATCCGTCCGGGACGGCGGGGACGGTCGCGCCGTCGCGGTAGCCGGTCAGCGTCCCGTAGACGGGGCGGGACTCGCGGGAGTGCGAGTAGTCGACGGCGAGCGCGAGCCCGGCGGACAGGCGGCCGATCACGGAGGCCCAGGCGGCGCAGCGCGGGTGCCCGATCTCGGCGCGGTCGCCGGGTTCGGCGAGCGGCCACCACAGTTCCAGCCAGCCGGTGTCTTCGGCGGACGGCGGCGGCCCCGGCCGCTCGGTGCCGCTGACAGGGTCGACCAGCACGGTCCGGACGCCCTCGGGGGTGCGTTCCACCACGTCCAGCGGCACGTTGTCGAGCCACTCGTTCGCGACGGCGAGGCCGGTGATGCGGGCGGGCAGATCGGCGCGCCAGACGATCCGGGGCGGGACGTCGGCGGGACGCGGCGCGAGCTCCACCGCCGTCGGGACGAGCCTGGCGTCCAGGTCCGGCGGCACGCAGGCCAGGATGTTGCCGAGCAGGCGGCCGGAGCCGGCGCCGATGTCGACCACGTCCAGCCGGTCGGGGTGGCCGAGCAGGGCGTCGACCTCGACCAGCAGGCGGGCGATGGCGGCGGCGAACCGCGGCGACGCGTGCACCGAGGTGCGGAAGTGCTCGGCGGGGCGTTCGCGCCGGTAGAAACCGTCCTCCCCGTAGAGGGCCCGCTCCATCGCGGTGCGCCACGTCAGCCATCCGGAAACCAGCGACTCCACGCCTGCGACGTTACCGTGGGTGGCGGGTCCGGACGGGCCATCCTTGCGGCGGACGCGGGTCCGACCTGCGGCTGATCCCGGAGTGACCTGCGGGTACGTACGCTGTCGGCATGGTGGCGAGCGCATGGGAGTGGCTGCGGGGCAAGAAGCCGCTCGTCGACGCCTTCTTCGCGCTGCCGGTCGTGTTCTTCTCGGTGCCGTCGCTGCTGGTGGGGCCGAGCGGGATCGGCGCCGGGTTCTACGTGCTGCTGACCGTCGCGCTGACGGCGCCGCTGGTGCTGCGCAGGACGTTCCCCCGGACGGTCTTCGCCGTCGTCGCGCTGGTCTCCTGCGTCCAGTGCGTGCTAGGGCAGATTCCGGTGCCGGCGAACGTGGCGGTCCTGATGGGGCTCTACACGGTCGCGGCCGGGTGCACGTTCCGCTGGGGGCTCGCGGCGGCCTTGATCGGCGAGGTGGGGGCGGTCATGGTCACCTACCGCTACCCGAGCGGCGCCAATGACCGGAAGTTCACGTTCGTCATGATGACGGTGCTGGTGGCGGGCGTGTACGTCCTCGGCCTGCACATGCGGACGCGCCGGGCGTACCTGCGTTCGGTGGAGGAGCGGGCCGAGCGGCTGGAGCGCGAGCGTGACAACGAGGTCAAGGTGGCGATGGCGGCCGAGCGTGCCCGTATCGCCCGTGAGCTGCACGATGTGGTGGCCCACAACGTCAGCGTGATCGTGGTGCAGGCGGACGGCGCGTCCTACGCCATCGACACCGACGTGGGGCGGGCTCGGCAGGCGCTCGACACGATCTCCTCGACGGGGCGGCTGGCGCTCGCGGAGATGCGGCGGCTCCTCGGCGTGCTGCGCGAGAACGACGACGCGGGCGCGTACGCGCCGCAGCCCGGCGTGGCGCAACTGGACGAGCTGGTCGAACAGGTCCGCGCGGCCGGGCTTTCGGTGGAGTTCGAGGTGGACGGTGATCCCGAGGCCATGTCGGAGGGGCGCCAGCTCACCGTCTACCGGATCGTCCAGGAGGCGCTGACCAACACGCTCAAGCATGGTGGCCCGCGGGTGAGCGTGTCGGTGCGGTTGCTCTACTCCGGCGACGCGCTGGAGATCCGGGTGGTCGACGACGGCCGCGGCGCGGCCGCGCCCGACGACGGCCGCGGCCACGGGCTGGCGGGGATGCGCGAACGCGTCGCCGTGTACGGCGGCACGGTCACCGCCGCCCCGCGCACCGGTGGCGGTTTCGAAGTGGCGGCGGTCCTCCCGGTGCGCGAGGAGGTCGCCGCGTGACCGGCGGCGGGCGTGACCAGGGCTTGCGGCGTCTCTCGCCGGGTGTGCGGGGAGTCGCGGACAGGGAGGTGGCATGACGGACGTGGCGGCGCCCATCCGGGTGGTGCTCGTGGACGATCAGGAGCTGGTGCGGGCCGGGTTCAGGATGGTGCTGGACGCGCAGCCCGACATCGAGGTCGCCGGGGAGGCCGGGGACGGGTTGCAGGCGCTGGATCTGCTGCGGGGCACGCGGGCGGACGTGGTGCTGATGGACGTCCGGATGCCGCGGATGGACGGGATCGAGGCGACGCGGCAGGTGGTGGCGCGGTCCGGGCCGAAGGTCGTCATCCTGACCACGTTCGACCTGGACGAGTACGCGTTCGCCGCGATCAAGGCGGGCGCGGGCGGGTTCCTGCTGAAGGACGCGGGGCCGGCGCAGCTCATCGAGGCGATCAAGGCGGTGCACTCGGGGGACGCGGTGGTGGCGCCGAGCACGACCAAGCGTCTGCTGGACCGGTTCGCGGTGCATCTGCCGGATGCCGAGGCGAAGGCGGTCGGGGCGCTGGAGAGCCTGACCGACCGGGAGAACGAGGTGCTGAGGCTCGTCGCGCGCGGTATGTCGAACGCGGAGATCGCCGGACGGCTCTACGTCTCGGAGGCCACGGTGAAGACCCACATGGGGCGGATCCTGATGAAGCTCGGCCTGCGGGACCGGGTGCAGGCCGTCGTGTTCGCTTACGAGACAGGTCTGGTTAAAAGCGGTCAAAGCGGCCCATCTACGTAAGGCCTTGATCATTCCATGATCATCATTTGGCGCCGTCCTGGGCCGCGCATTCGATCTTCCTTACCGTAGCCGGGTAACTACCGTACGCGACGCCGTCTCAGCGGGCGACGTCGGCAATGTCACCTCGGGCACTACTAAGCCCAACGTACGGGAGGACTCTCGTGTTCAAGAAGCTTGCCGCCACCGGCATCCTCGGCTTCGCCATCGCCGGCTCCGCCCTCGCAGCGGCGCCCGCGTACGCCGCAACCTACGGTGGCGGGTGGGATGACCACGGCAAGGGCCACCACCATGACAAGGGGCACCACGGTCACCATGGCAAGGGCCACGACGAGAACTGGTTCAGCCACAACAGCACCAGCGGGAACTTCGGGGTTCTCAACGGGACCCAGGTGATCGCGCCGATCTCGGTGCCTGTGGACGTCTGCGGCAACGCCATCGCCGTCCTCGGCGGTGCGAGCGCCCACTGCAAGGGCGGCGCGTCCGTCAACTACGGGCACTGACACGGCCTGGACGGGACTGCCGCCCGTCGCCGAGGCGCCGGAGACCGACGATGTCTCCGGCGCCTTCGCACGTCCGGCCCCGGCCGGACGGCCCGCTCCCCCTGCGGCCCGAGGCGTGTGCTCTGGAGGGCCTCTTGGTGGGGTCGGCAGGCGGGGGGACGGACGTGTACGACTCAGGTCGTACGCGGGCGAGCCGGATGGCCTTGAGAGTGAGGCGGAGCGTGGCCGCCGGGTCGATGGCAGGGACGGCGCTGGTTCCTAGCGTGGAGCGCGTCCATCCACGATCCGAAGGAGTCACCGTGACCAGCACGTTCGCCGAGCCGCCCGGGGGATCCCCCGCCGCCGGGGCGCCGCCGGCCGTCAGCGCCGAGGGCGTGTCCAAGGTGTACGGGTCCGGTGACGCGGCCGTCCACGCGCTCCGCGGGGTGGGGGTCGGGTTCTCCAGAGGCGCGTTCACGGCGATCATGGGGCCGTCCGGGTCGGGGAAGTCGACGCTGATGCACTGCCTGGCCGGGCTGGACACCGTCACCGGCGGGCGGATCGTCCTCGGCGACGCCGAGATCACCGGGATGGGCGACCGGCAGCTGACCATGCTGCGCCGCGACCGCGTCGGGTTCGTGTTCCAGGCGTTCAACCTGCTGCCGACGCTCACCGCCGAGCAGAACATCCTGCTGCCCATGGAGCTGGCCGGCCGCAAGCCCGACCGGGCGTGGTTCGAGCGGGTCGTCGACACCCTGGGCCTGCGGGAGCGACTCGGGCACCGGCCGAGCGAGCTGTCGGGCGGCCAGCAGCAGCGGGTGGCGTGCGCCCGCGCGATCGTCGCGCGGCCGGAGGTGATCTTCGCGGACGAGCCGACCGGCAACCTCGACTCCCGCGCGGGCGCCGAGGTCCTGGGGTTCCTGCGCTCCTCGGTCCGCGAGATGGGGCAGACGATCGTGATGGTCACCCACGACCCGGTGGCCGCCTCGTACGCCGACCGGGTGGTGTTCCTGCGGGACGGGGAGATCGTTTCGGAGATCTTCCAGCCGACTCCGGACACCGTCCTGGACCGGCTGAAGGGCCTGGGCGCGTGATGCTGCGCACGACTTTGGCGGGCCTGCGCGCCCACAAGCTGCGGCTGCTGCTCACGGCGGTGGCGATCACCCTCGGCGTCGGCTTCATCTCGGGGACGTTCGTCCTGACGGACACGCTGGACAAGGGCGTCTCCAAGACGTTCGCCAGGTCGGCCGACAAGGTCGACTACGCGGTGCTGCCCAAGAGCGACGATCCCGACGAGGGCGTCCCGCCGGCGCTGCTCGGCCGGATCAAGGCACTCCCCGGGGTCACGGACGTCCAGGGAGCCGTGAAGGGGGACGCCGCCCTCGTGGGGAAGGACGGCAAGGCGGTCGGCGACTTCCCGACGGTCGGGATGTCCGTGCCGTCCGGACGTCTCCTGCGCTACGACGTCGAGAAGGGGCGTCCCCCGTCCGGCGGGGGCGAGGCCGTGCTCGACACCCAGCTCGCCAAGCGGGAGGGCTACTCCGTCGGGAACGCGGTGACGGTCCTGGACCACGGGAACCGGCCCCACCGGTTCACGGTCGTCGGGCTGGTCGACTTCGGCATCGACCAGGAGGCGAGCTTCCGGGGCGCCGTGGGCTTCGACCCGGCGACCGCGATGCGGATGACCGGCGAGAAGACCTATCGCGAGCTCGACGTCGCGGGCGGGTCCGGGGCCGCCGTCAGGGCCGCCGCGGGTGGCGCCCACCGCGTGTTCACGGGCGAGGAGCTCGGCGCGCGGCTGGCCAAGGCCGCGGGCGCCGACACCAAGATCATCAGGACCGGTCTGCTGATCTTCGGGCTGGTCGCGATGCTGGTGTCCGCCCTGGTCATCTACAACACGTTCTCGATCCTGATCGCCCAGCGGATGCGGGAGATGGCGCTGCTGCGCTGCGTCGGCGCGACCCGCCGGCAGGTGTTCGGGAGCGTGGTGGTGGAGTCGGCCGTCGTGGGCCTGGTCGGCTCCCTGCTCGGCCTCGTCGCCGGGGTCGGCCTCGGCGAGGGCGCGCTGGTCGTGGTCAGCAGGCTGAACGAGCGCGTGGCCGTCGCCGGGCCGTCCATGGCGGTGCGGACGGTCGTGGTCGGCCTGGCGGTCGGGATCGTGGTCACGGTCCTGTCCGCGCTGCTGCCCGCCCGCGCGGCCACCCGGGTCTCGCCGGTCGCCGCGCTGCGCGCCGACCTGGAGCCGGGCGCCGGACGCTTCAGGCTCGGCCCGGTGCGCACCGTCCTCGCCGTCCTGCTGGGCGCCGCGGGGCTGGCCATCGGCGCTCTGGGCTCGCTCGGCATGGACAAGGGCGAGACCGCGATGTACGCGGTCGCGTTCGCCGGCGGCGTGTTCTTCCTCGGTGTGATCGCGGCGATGCCGGCGCTCGTCCGCCCGCTCGGACGGGTCGCGGGCGCGGTCCCGGCGCGGCTCGGCGGCGTCCCGGGACGGTTGGCCGTGGCGAACGCGCAGCGCGCGCCCCGCCGCACCGCGACCACGACGATCGCGCTGACCGTCGGCGTCGGGCTGATGAGCCTGTTCGCGGTGGTCGCGGCGAGCGGCAAGGCGACCGCGGCGCAGAAGCTGGAGGAGCAGTTCCCCGTCCAGTTCCAGATCCGGCCGCAGAGCTTCGACGGGACCCTCCCGCACGCGCTGGCCGAGACGCTGCGCACCCGGCCCGAGGTCGCCGCCGTGGTCGAGACCCGGCGAAAGGAGACCCGGATCGGCGGCGACGAGGCCGACATCTCGACGATCACCACGTCGGCGCTCGGCACGATCCTCAAGCCGGAGATCGAGCGCGGGTCGCTGGACGCCGCCCTGAAGCCGGGGACGGCGATGGTGGACGAGGAGACGGCCAAGACATCCGGCCGGGCGCTGGGGGAGACGCTGCAGGTACGGACGGCGAACGGCGCCGTCCCGGTGAAGATCACCGCCGTCTACGCGACGGGCGCGGGCCTTGACGGGATCATCGTCCCGGAGCGGGACTTCACCCGGTACTTCGGCGCCGTGGACCCGTCGGGGATCTACGTCAAGACCCGCGACGACGTGCCCGCCTCCCAGTCGCGCCGGGTCGTGGACGCCGCCGCGCGGCCCTACCCGGCGGCGAAGGTCTCCTCGTCCGCCGAGTTCAAGGAGACGATGACCAAGGCCATCGACACGGTCTTGATGATCTTCGGTGGGCTGCTCGGGCTGGCGATCGTCATCGCGCTCTTCGGCATCGCCAACACGCTGACCCTGTCGGTCGTGGAGCGCACCCGCGAGTCGGCGCTGCTGCGCGCCCTCGGCCTCACCAAGCGCCAGCTGCGCCGGATGCTGTCGGTGGAGGCGCTGGTCATGGCCGTCATCGGCGCGGCCACCGGCGTCGTGCTCGGGGTCGGCTTCGGCTGGGCCGCGACGAACGCGATGGCGAGCGACTCGGTCTTCTCGCTGCCCTACCTGCAGGTCGTCGGGTTCGTGGTCCTCGCGGGCGCGGCCGGGACCGCCGCGGCCGTGCTGCCCGCGCGGCGCGCCGCGAAGACGTCCATCGTGGAGTCCCTCGCGCATGACTGAATGGGGGCGGGGTGACGATCGTCACCCACCGGAGCGCGCGACCGGGTCCCGCGGGTAGCCTGGTGCGCGCACGTCCGGTACCTACCTGAGGACTGGAACGAACCGATGGACCCACAGGTCACCCCTCCTTCCGGCACGCCCGGAAACGGGACGGGCCCCACCTGCGGGCCCGGATCGTCCGCCTCAACCGCGCGGGCGGCGACGACCTCGACCCCGACGCCCTGCGCAGCATCGGAATCGACCTGGACGCCGTC